>JAODMV010000342.1 GCA_025464875.1 Arthrobacter sp.
GTCACCCTCGATGAGCGGCTGGGGCGCAAGACCCCCGAACGCACGAGGGCCCTCGCCCAGGAAGAGCTCTAGGCGAGGCAAACCAGACCACTGAGCCGAAGGAGGGCGCCGGCACCGCCGTCCATTCACGGCAGTGGACGTCGATCGCCCGGGTCTCCTGCTCCCGTTTGTGTTAGTAGCTCGCCGACCGCTCAGCGGCGGAACGTGTAGCTGGGCAACACAAATCCCAGAGTTTACGCGCAGGCTTGCCCTGCCCATACCGTTCGACATGCCTTTGCCGGATGCGCCCAACGCGCCTTCGCCACCTGATGATGACGATCCGCTTCAGGGCAGCAACCTTCGGACGCCGGTTGGTGCCCGCGGACGCCCGAATCCGAGCAGGCTTCATCGCGGCTTCCACTACCGCCCCATTGCAAGAGCGGCCCGCCGTCGAAGAATTGATACTGATCGGCAGCCATGCAGCCGCGCCGATTTCAGGAGGCTGCGTTCTCCGCTGCCGGCTACACAGGCCTTAATCCGCCTGACGTGGGTGGCGCTGCGGGGCCGAACCACCTCGTGGTCGTGCGCAACAACGTCATGCGAATCCAGAACAAGGCCGGCGGAGCGCTGCGCACCGTCTCCTGAGCAGCTGCAGGCCAAGTTGTGGGAGCCACCTACGCCCGTTCGCACACATATGTCTTCGACAAAGCCAGCCTGCTTGCGGGTGGAAGCGGCAGTTTTACCCGGTTCACCCTTCCTGGCAGCGAAGGCGGCGGACAGGTGCCGGCGGTCGGCTTCCCCTCGAACGCTAAAACGATGTATCTGCTCCAGTCCTGGGTTGGCAATTGGTTTGGAACCAGGTTTCTGCGTCGTTGGCGGCTGTGCGAAGAGAGCGGCCCCAAATCTGGACTATCCAGGAATACGTGCGGGTCAGCAGCCCTACAAAGAGCGGTTCAAATGCTGATTCTGAGCACTGCCGGGGTGCGCATCAGCCTTATCCCTCTCCGGCGCTCCTGAAAGTCCCCGGCTGCGTCCGGGTCATACCTGAGCTGCCGGGCATACGCTGAAGTGATTGGGGCTTACGAAAGGATGAACCAATGACCGGCAGCAGCGAAGACAGCGTCAACGGCTTTGTAGTTCCGAACCCGTCAAAGTTCAGCGAGGACGTCCCGGGCGACGTCGGTGACGAAGCGAATGAGATCCGCTTCAGCGAAGAGGAGGCCCTGATCAAGGAACAAGCCCACGGCATCTTTCCGGATACGTACAGCGTCCCCGGAATGCCCAATATGTCGGAGGCGATCGGGAACATCGACCTGCCTCCGGAGGACCTCGGCGCAACACCGGACAGCGACGCCAGCGACGACCCCCTGCACGGCGGCGCCGAGCAGTAGCTCCCCCACCGTCCCACTTATGGGACCGGGCCAGGCCGGAATGGCTGCTCGCGCTGGGAGGGCGTTAGGTGGGCGTCAATGGGATGCCGCGAATCCACGGCGGTCATCAACGCTGCGGCGCTCGTCTTGGGGGAAGAGCCCGGCCAGGAGCCGATCGGATTCCGACTGTCCCGCGACGTCGAAGGCTCCGCCTGTGATCAGCAACTCGTTAGCTCCGGAGGCCGCGAGCAGGTGCTGGACTTGGGGCCGCACCTCGGAGGCCGTGCCGTAGAGCGATGTCGACAGACTGCTTTCGACCGCTTCCTTTTCCCGGAGAGTCAGCCCGGCCCACTCGGCCGGGCCCACGGGCGCCAAGGGAGCGAATTCGCCGGTGGTCCTGGAGCGGGCCAGCGCGACGGCTTCGGGCAGAAGCAGTTCCCTCGCCGCCTGGCGGGTGGCGGCCACTGCTACGTTGGCGGAAACCAGGATGAAGGGCCTGTCGAACCAGCGTGACGGACGGAACTGCGACCGATACCTTTCCAGCGCCGGGAGTGTGCCGTTCTGATCCGTCCGGAACACGGCCGGCCCGCCCAGCACCACAGCCAGGCCGGCCCGGGCTGCAATATCGATTCCCGAACCGGTGGCCAGCACGAAAACCGGTGTAGCCGAATCGTTCCGCGGCCGCGCAGTGATGGGCGCGGCTCCGGAGAGGTAAGCAAGCAGTTGGGCCAGCTGGTCTTCAAACTGCTCCGCGTCCTGCTTCCCGGCGCGCAGCGCATTCCGGACTGCCGGGGTAAAACCGACAGACCGGCCAACACCCAAGTCGATCCGCGCGGGATGCAGAGCCTCCAGCGTGGCCGCCTGTTCGGCCACCACGAGTGGTTGGTGGTTGGGAAGCATGATGCCGCCTGAACCGACCCGGATGGAGTGCGTCCGGGCAGCAACGGCGGCCATCAGCACGGCCGGAACGGAACCGGCAATGCCTGGCACCGCGTGGTGCTCTGCGACCCAGAAGCGGTGGTAACCCCATTCCTCGGCCCGCTGGGCGCGTTCCAGCACCCGGTTTAGGGCGTCCGCAGCAGGAAACCCGTCCCGGGCGTTGGCACGGTCGAGAATGGAAATCCGGGGAAGGGGAAGGGCCATACTGCTGGAACCACTCCGGGCGCGGAAGAATTCCGCTCCGGAACGCTGGCACGGAGTGCCAGATCCGACACAAGGCAGGAACTGACGCGGGCTGTGACTTGCAGGCTTTGTCAATTGCAATTACTCTCGCCGCACTGACGATTGACAAACTTTGCAAGGAGAATCCCGAATGGCACAGGATTACGATGCGCCCCGAGGCACCGACGACGGGTCCGAAACCATCCCCTTGGAGGGTCTGAACGCGCCTCGTGAAGGTGCCCGCACGGCCGTCATGGAACTGGACGAGCCGGACCTGGTCGACGGCTTCGACCTGCCGGGTGCGGACCTGTCCGGTATTGAGCTGACGGTCGAGGTGGTCCCCGTCCAGGCGGACGAGTTCACCTGCATGTCCTGCTTCCTGGTCCGTCACCGGACCCAGAAGGCCACGGAAAAGAACGGCCTGTCTTACTGTGCCGACTGTGAAGGCTGAGCCGAGCACTTGAACTGATGCCTGTCCCCGGTCATTTGCGCCGGGGCGGGTTACATGGTGGGCCCGGGTAGATCGCCCCTGCCCGAAGACCCTTCCTCGTACGGCCGCACCGGCGTAGCTTGACTCATATCCAGCAGCGCCGACTTCCGTGGATGGCGCCCCTTCCGAGCGGGAGCCGGCCTTCCCCGAGGGAGTAACCCATGAGCGACATCATTCGCCGTGCAGTATGTGACGTGCCCGCGCAGTTCCGCCGTTTACTGCAGGGCGAGCTCGGTTCATGGCTGCACGTGGAGGAATACCAGGACGGTGATACACAGGTCATCAGGGCCGAACTGCCTGGCCTTGACCCGGACAGGGACGTCGACATCGTGGTCGACCGGAACGTGCTCACCATCGAGGCGCGCCGGGAAGAACGAGCGGAGCGCAAGGGCAGGCACGGCTACCGTTCCGAGTTCAAATATGGCTCCTTCACGCGCAGCTTCCAGCTGCCCGTCGGCGTGACCGAAGAAGAAATCCGCGCCTCCTACCGCGAAGGCATCCTCGAAATCCGGATACCCACCTCCGGCCACGAACAGGACACCCGCAGAAAAATCCTGGTGACCCGGGGCGAACAAGCCGCCCGTCCGGACCAGACGGCTGCCGCCCCGGCGAGCGCCGCCCCAAGTGCGCCGCTCGCGTCAGAAGCGGAGGACAAAGTGTCGCTGCTTGAATGGCAACTCTTGCGCGGGACAGCAAGAGTGGCCAGAAGCCGGCGCTTCCAGCACGGCTGGCCAAATTTCGAATGGACGCAACCGGAGGGCTCCCCCATGCCCGCCTTCGGAACGTTCTTCTTGCCCATCGCCCCCTGGGTGCATTGGGAAGACGTGCCTCGACACGATTTGGAAGGGAACCCTGGCCACAGCGATGTCGGACCCATGGCTTGGGCGGCAAACAGATGGGCGCTATCGCACGGACATAAAACCGCCCTTCCAACCTTTGAGGAGGCCGATTACAACGACGGTCGGGGCACGGTTTACGGCCTGGTCATTTTCCATGACGACAGTCCTGTCGTGTTCCACGACATAGACAAGACCGAGCTAGAAGGATCCGATATTGTCCTCCCCTACGGCAAGTGTGACCACGCGGCGAGTACATGGAGGGCGGTGAACCTTTGGGCCTACCGCCATGGCTATTTCGCGGGCTTCCCAACCTTTGACGCTGCTGACTACGGAGGGGGCATGGTCTATGGTGCGCACCTTGTCCTGACAGAGTCCGGGCTTGCTTTTGACAACGTTGGTGGGGGCGAGATCTGCCAGGCGCTGGGCATCCCCGCCGAGTCCGGCGTTCGACCCGCATGGTGAAGGCGCCGATGGCCACCAAATCAATTCCGCAAAACTCCACCTCCGCAAGGAGCACGACATGCCAATAGTTCCTTTCATCGACACGTCAAGCAGCTTGGAGGAGCTACTTGGCCTAGCGTTCAGCGCTGCCAATCTTCGCCTTGAGGGCACTCAGCTTGAATTGGAGCCGGAGTCTACTGAAGCCTTGCGGGCCAGCCGGGCGATCTTGGAAACACTACGCAGCGCTAGCGCTCGCTCTCCGGTTCCCGTGCCCGTCGCCCAGGCGTACGCAGAGCTCGTGTACATGTCGGAGGCATTCCGTGCTGGCTACCGGCGTGAGGATCTTCCCTCAACCCCGGTGGGTGATTTCTGGGACAGGGTCAAAGAGTTCGTTGTCGATGACGTCTTTTGATCATCGGGGTCGGCGGCCGGGACTGGTGGCCAGCATTGCCACCGCTCCCTGGTGTGCCGGCCCTACCGGCCGGGCAGGGGGCGTGCACAAATATCCAAGTATGGCTCCGTGCCAGCCCGTACTGTTGCCCCATGACTGACACACAGAACATCGTCAAGGTCGCGGCTGTTCACTCCGCGGCACCGTTTCTGGACCTCGCTGCGGGCGTGCAGCAGGCCTGCGAATACATCCGGGAGGCCGGCCGTGCGGGCGCTCACCTGATCGCCTTCC
>JAODMV010000300.1 GCA_025464875.1 Arthrobacter sp.
GCAACGCCAGTCCGTCAAGGGCGCTGGAAAGCGCAACGGAGCTCACAGAGTCAAACACGACGGCCTGCCTTAGGCGTAGATGAGAAAAGGCCGATCCGTGGCCGTGCAACGAGCAATCCTTGCTCACCTCTAACCATCGGCAGGTGAGGGCCGTCCGTTAGTAGAATGCGGAACTATTTTGGGGAATCTTCTGGACGTTCTTTGGGGACGTCAGGAAAATGTGGTATGGGTCTCACCCGGGGGTTCTAAGGGCTATTCCGCAACGGCCGACTTCAGGGCGCACGGAAGCCTCACGGACAGTGTTTGTCCGTCTCAGCCGCGGACGTCCAGCAGCAGTGCGTGCCCGGAGGAACGGGAGCCCGGGACGGCGTCGAGGGCTTCCAGATGGGCAGCCGCGTCGGCCTTCGTCCTGGCCAAGATGGCCGCCGTTTCCCGCTGGGCATCCGCCACTCGGAGCGCGCGCTCGGCCAGTTCCGCGGGGACGGGCCCGACGCCGGACGGCGGAGTCCAGGGTTCAGGGCTGCCACCGGAGACGGTCAGGGCGATGTCCGCCTCGAACCGGTCCAGGATCTCCCGCCAGACGGCTACCGGGTCAGCCGACACCGAGGGTGCCGTTCAGCCGGGGCGCCGCGGTCTGGGCCGGAAGCTGCGCGGCGGCGTCGTGCCAGCTCTGGCGGAGCGGTTCGAGCAACACAATGCATTCCTTGGTCCGTTCGACGTCGCGGTGGATGTTCGCCCCGATCATGGCCTGCATCGCGTAGTTGTAGATGCCGAGCAGGTTCTCCGCCCCGTCCCAGGCGTCGGTCTTCAGGGTGGAGGCCAGTTCGTGAACGATCGCCTGGGCGTGCAGCAGGTTCTCGGTTGCCACGGACCAGTTGGAGTTTTCCTGGGCGAACTGGGCCCGGTTCAGGTCCAGGAGCAAGCGGTCGTACAGCATCGTCAGCAGTCGTGCCGGCGGAGCCGAGAGGATGGCGTCGTTGTTGTACTGGCTGAGCTGGCTGGCGCGGAGGGCGGTGGTGCTCATCGCTTACGCTCCTTGGTTCGAGCTGGCGGTCAGGCCGGCGAGCTGGCCGGAGAGCCAGGAGGACTGGGACTGGAGGCTGCCGAGCATGACCTCCATGCGGGTGTAGACGGCCTGCAGGGTGGCGCGGCGGCTGCTGAGGCGCTGGTCCCAGTCGGAGATTTGGTCTCCGAGGTCCCTTACCTCGGACTGGCGGCCCTTGATGAGCGAAGTGACAGAGCCTTGGGACGGGTCGGTGGCGCTCTTCGTCGCGGCCGCGACGCGGGTGGCGACCTCCTGGAGAGCGGCCGTGGTTGCTGCTGGATCTGCGGCGAGGGCTGCGGTCAGTTTGTCCTTGTCGAAGGTGAAGTCGCCGTTGCGGGTGATGACAATGCCGTACTCGGACGGTGACTTGCCGTTGATCGGGGCGGCCACCGCCGTCAGCAGCTGGTCGCTGACGGCGCGGATGCTGGAGTTGCCGGTGAAGATCCCGCCCTTGGCGGCTGAGGCGCCGGACGAGGTCGAGGTCGTGGTGACGGCGCTGTTGTCGGAGAGGAAGCGGAGGACGTCGTTGACGGCCTTGACGAGGTCTTCGGCCTTCTTGGTGATTCCCGGGGTGTCGCTGGCGACAGTGACGGTCACCGGTGCGGCGCTGATGGCCGTCGCGGTGACGGACACGCCCGGCAGCAGGTCCTGGAAGGTGTTCGTCGCGGAGATGATCTTCTGCTCGGCGGTGGTGCCGGCGTAGAGGAGCGCCTCGGCGTCCTGCGCGGTCTTCACGACGGCGGCTGCCGGGTCGGCCATCAGGTCGGTGGCGGTGTTGGCCGTGACCTCCGCGGCGGTGCCCTGGTACACCTGGAAGGCGCCGGCTGCGCCGGAGGTCGTCGCGGTGAGCTGCAGGCGGTAGCTGCCGTCGCCGGCCGGCACCTTCACGGCGGCTACTCCCCCGGCGGCGGCGTTGATGGCCGTGACGACATCATCGAGCGTGGTGCTGGCCGGGGCGATTTCGGTCTGCTTGCCGGCGGCATCCACGATGGTCAGCTTCGCCGGGGCTCCCCCGGCGTCGACCGGCCAGACGGTCATCGGCGCGGTGACGTTCACCTGGGTGGAGGCGAGCCTGGTGACGGTGACGTCGATGGAGCCTGCGGACGCTGACGTCGTCGTTGTCGCCGTCAATGAGGGCGCGGAGGTGGTGGCGGTGAACAGGTTCAGGGCGCCGGGCTTCGCGGCGGCGCCGGCGGTTCCTTGCAGCATGGTCAGGCGGGTGTTGAGTCCCTGCAGCGCGTTGATCATTGACTGGTTGGAGGCCAGCTTCGTCTTCAGCTGCGTCTGCGGCAGCGCCTCGACGGCCATGAGGGAGTTGATCATGGCCGTGGTGTTCATGCCGCTGGCGAGGCCGTCAATCGCTGCCACAGGAGGTCCTTCCGGAAAGTTTCAGGGGGCCGTTATCGGCTGGTGTTCGGACGCCAATGGCGGCCAGGGAGGGTATAGGGCCCGCCCCGGCCGCCACCGGCTGTTACTGCTGATCCGTTACCGGAAGGGTCTAGCGCAGGAGCGAGAGAACGCCCTGGCCGGACTGGTTGGCCTGTGCCAGCATTGCCGTACCGGCCTGGGCCATGATGTTGGCCTTGGTGAACTTGACCATTTCCTGGGCCATGTCGGTGTCGGTGATGCGGGAAGAAGCAGCGGACAGGTTCTCGCCGGAGACCTGGAGGGTCTTCGTGGCGTGTTCCAGACGGTTCTGCGCGGCACCCAGGTCGGCGCGCTGTGCCGAGACCTTCGTGATCGCGGTGTCGATACGGCCGATCGTGAGCTGCGCGTTGGTCGTCGTGTCGACCGCAAAGCCACCAGCTGCGGTCGCGCTGGAGAGTTCGGCGCCGACAGCCCCGTTCACGGCAACTGCCACGTCGCCGACCTTGACGGCGATGACGTCCTTCGCAAGGTCGCCACCGGTACCGACCTGGATGTTCAGGGCCGGGCCACCCTGGAGCAGGTTGATGCCGTTGAAGTTGGTCGCTTTGGTCAGGCGGTCCAGCTCCTGGCCGAGGGAGTTGCCTTCGGCCTTGATGGCGTCGCGGGAAGCGGCGTTGTTCGTGTCGTTCGAGCCCTGGACAGCAAGGTCGCGCATACGCTGCAGGATCGAGTGGACTTCGGTCAGGGCGCCTTCAGTGGTCTGGATGACCGAGATGCCGTCCTGGGCGTTGCGGGCGGCTACAGCCGAGCCGCTGACCTGGGACTTCAGGCCCTCGGAGATGGCCAGACCGGCAGCGTCGTCGGCTGCACGGTTGATGCGCATGCCGCTGGAGAGCTTCTCCATCGATTTGGACACGTCGTTCTGCGTGGAGTTGAGGTGGCGGTAGCTGTTGTTCGCGAGAGCGTTGGTGTTGATCTGCATGCCCATGGTGTTTTCCTCCGTGATTGGGTCGGGTGGTACTTCCAGGCCATCCATGGCCTGTCAGTTATAGCTATCGGCAGAAGCTTCCAGCTTCGTAAGCAGTATTCTGAAAAACTTTTCGGGCGGGCCTTGCTCAGTACGCTTCGGCGTCGAGCAGCGCCGGCGCAAGTGCGCGGGTGATGCCGCCGACGGTGCGTTCGGCCACGGCGGCCAGGTAGGCGTTGCGGCGCGGGGCCGAGATCCGTCGTTCCGTGCCCGCAGATGTGGACGGCGCGTGGCCGTAGTGGACTTCGAGGGCTTCGCGGAGCAGGCGGATGCCTTCGCCGCGCTGCTGGGACACGGCCGCGTGGCTCAGGCCGAGCTCCTCGGCAATTTCTTTGACGGGACGTTCCTCGAAGTAGACCTGGGTGACGATGTGGCGCATCTTCTCCGGCAGGGCGGTCACGGCGCTCTGCACGTAGTGCGTCTGTTCGGCGAGCAGGACGGATCCTTCGGGGGAGTCTGCCGCCGTCGCGAGAAAGCCGGCCGTCAGTTCGTCGAGGGGCGCGACGGTACGGGCCGCGTCCGTGAGGGCCATGGTCGCCGTCGCCCGGTCCACGCCCATCGCCTCGGCCACCTCATCGACCGTCGGGGTACGCCCGAGGCCCTGAGTGAGGGTCGCGGTGACGGCGGCGGATTCAGTGATCCTGGTGCGGGCCGTGCGGGTCGCCCAGTCCGCGGCGCGCATGTGGTCTGAGAACGCACCCAGGATGCGCCGGCGGGCATACGCGCCGAACGGGACACCAAGACTAGAGTCGAAAGACGCGGCACAGTTCACCAGGGCGAGGGCACCGGCGGACGCCAAGTCATCTCGGTCGTGGTGCCGAACTTTGGAAGAGATCTCCGAGACCAGATAACCAACCAACGGAAGGTTCTCCAGCACAAGACGATCGCGCTCAGCACGATTCATTGGTTGCCCCCCTATAGGCGTAATAGACAAATGAAGCGTAAGTCCGTCCGAAAGCACGAAAATCCCTTTCACCCCGACCTGTCCGAAAACTATGTAAATACTGCGGGAATCCCTCCCTCACGGGGCCTTCAATGCGTACCTTCCAGTGCGCAAAAGTCATCTGTTAGGGAAAACCTCTTACACGGCGCCGGGTATTGCCGATAGTGAATACGAGGCCGCAAACACGTGTTCGCGTCCGCTACACACTGCGCCGTTCGCACGCGTGCATTACTAAGGGGACCTGAACCATGGGGGCCAACGAGCTGTCAGCCCTGCTCTGGCACGAGCGGGAGCTTCTGGACCTGCTGATCTTCAAGATTGAAGAAGAACAACTGCTCCTCACCGCCGGCAAGACCCGGTGGCTTCCGCATGCCACAAGCGAAGTCGAGCAGGTCGTTAGCCGGCTGCGCACTTCGGGCCTGTCCCGCGCCTTGGGAGTCTCCGCTCTCGCCGAGGAATGGGGTGTCGCCGGGAACGAGCCGTCCCTGACGGAACTCGCCAACGCAGCTCCCAAAGACGGACCTTGGGGAGACATTCTCCGCGCCCACCTGGAAGCAATGACGGCACAGACCGCGCAGATCAAAGAGCTGCGGGATGCCAATGCGTCGTTCCTCCGGGCCGCAGCCCGCTCCACGCAGGAGACTGCCGCCACCCTGCAGCCCGCAACGGTCACTTACGACGCCCATGGCTCCACCGGGGCGGCACCGTCCGCCGGCGGGCGCCTTTTCGACACGGAACTTTAGGAGCACTCCATGAGCACATTCGGTGCCCTGAACACTGCCTTCACCGGCCTTTCAGCCGCCCGCGCGGCCATGAACACGGCTGGGCAGAACATTGCCAACGCCAACACCGAGGGCTACACCCGCCAACGGGTGACCACGAGCGCGGCCGGGGCCCCCGCCAACGTCGGTCTGGCCGCCTCCAACCGGCCGGCCGCCGGCCAAGGGGTGAACGTCGATGCCATCGCGCGCCTCGGGAACGCGTTTGCCGACTTCCGCGTCCGCACCGCGGCGGCGCAGGCCGGCTACTCCAGTGCCCGGGCCGAGGCCCTCTCCGCCATCGAGACAAACCTGCACGAACCCGGCGCAGACGGCATTTCCTCCCAGCTGCACACCTTCTGGGCCAACTGGGGGGCCGTGGCAAACCAGCCCGACAGCGAGGCAGTTGCCTCAGTGCTGCTCGAAAACGCCAGCGTGTTGACCGGCAAAATCGCCGCCGGCTACGCCGCCTTGGAGACGCAATGGGCTACCACCCGCGGAACCGTCGACACGATGGCGGCGGAACTGAACTCCTCCGCTTCCCAGGTCGCTGCCCTCAATGGCCAGATCCGCTCCACCCAGGCCGCCGGCGGTTCGGCGAATGAGCTCATCGACCAGCGCGCCAAGCTGGTCACGAGCATTGCCTCCCTCGCCGGCGGCACCGTCCGCGACAACTCCGACGGTACGCTGGACGTCGTGGTCGGCGGAAACGCCATCGTCTCCGGCACCACCCACCGCCCCGTCAAGGTCACGGGTGCCAGCCGCCTCGACGATCCTGCAGGGTCCCCGGTGAGGCTCGAGTGGGCCAACAGGCCCGGCCAGGCTGTGGCAATGGACAGCGGCCGGCTCGCCGGAACGCTCTCGGTCTTGGCCCCGGCCGGCGGAGCGACCGGGGGTGCGATTGCCGAAGCCGCCAAAGCTTACGATGAATTCGCCACCACCCTGGCCACGACTGTGAACACCGCCCACCAGAACGGGTCCACCCGCTCGGGGGCTACGGGTACCGATTTCTTCATTGTTCTTCCCGGCACGCATCCGGCACTGGGGCTCACGGTCAAGCCCACGAATGCCAGCGAGCTCGCGAGCGGAAGGCCCGGGGCTGGCGCCTATGACGGCTCGAACGCAGATCTCATCTCCCAAGTGGGGACCGCCGAAGGGAGCCCCGACGAAGCCTGGTCCACGTTTGTCACCTCGACGGGCGTCGCCGTGAAGTCGGAACTGCTGCACAGCTCGTTTGACGAGGCCGCGTCCGCAGCCGCCGCCCAGGCCCAGGTATCCGGGGCAGGCGTGGACTTCGATGAGGAGAACGTGAATATCCTTGCCGCCCAGCGCGCCTACCAGGCCGCCGCCCGTGTCATGTCCGCTATTGACGAGGCCTTGGATGTCCTGATCAACCGCACCGGACTCGTAGGAAGATAACCATGCTGACTCGCGTCACCAACCAAACCCTCATGATGTCCGCCCAACGGAACCTGGCCGTCAACAAGACGGACCTGGCCCGCCTCCAGGACCAAGCAACAGACCTGAAGGCTATCCGTCGACCCTCGGACAACCCGTCCGGCACCGCCGCTTCCCTGCAGGTCCGCGCGCAGCAGGCCGCCACTGCCCAGTATGAGCGCAACATCGACAACGGCCGCGGCTGGCTCGCCTCGATCGACACCGCGCTGTCTAACGCCACGGACATTCTGCGCCGGGTCAAGGACATCACTCTTCAGGGCTCCAGCGGCACAGTTTCCGCAGCGGGCCGGGAGGGGATTGCCCTCGAGCTGGAAGGCCTCCGCAAAGACCTCCTCGGGCAGGCGAACGCGAGCTTTATGGGCAGGAACGTCTTTGCCGGCAACACGAACGCCGGGAGCGCGTTCATTGATGCCGCTCCCCTGGTTTTCAATGGGACTGACAGCTCCGTGAACCGGCGGGTGGCTGACGGGACCACCGTGAGGGTGGACGCCGACGGCGCCACCGTCTTCGGCGCCGGCCCCGGGAACGCCTTCGACCTCATTGAGACCATTGTTAGGGACCTGCGCTCCAGCGCGGATCCAAGCATCCACCTGGCCGCCATCGACGAGCGCATGCACACCGTCATCACTCAACATGCAGAAGTCGGCAGCAGAGACGCGCAAATCCTACGCGCACAGGAAGTGAACATGCAGCAGCAGGGAGCGCTGGAAGCCCAGCGGACAGAGATCGAAGATGTAGACATGGGCCGGGCGTTCCTTGAATTGCAGCTCCAGCAGAGGAATTACAGCGCGGCCCTGGCCGTCACCGCGAAGGTCCTCCCCCAGTCGCTGATGGACTTCCTCCGGTGACCCGGCTGACTTTCGTCGAGCCACCACTGGGGCTCGAGCCGCTGACCGACTTCACCCTCGAACAGCTTGAGGGCCCCGGCGGACTGTTCGCCCTGCAGTCGGTCGACGATCCTGATCGGCGCATGTTCCTGCTGGACCCGGCTATGTACGTGCCCAATTACCACCCTGAACTGAGCGACGCCCAGGCAGCGACGCTGAGTCTCTCCACCCCGGAGGAGGCGGCGCTGTTCGTCATCGCGAATCACCGCGAAGGAACGACGACGGTGAACCTGCTCGCCCCGATCGTCGTCAACAAGACCACGAATATGTGCGCCCAGTTCATTCTCGAAGGCCAGGACTGGCCCATCCAGGCACCGCTGGCCGCCCCATGAGTGCGGTCATGCAACTGGACAGTCTCACTTCCGGGGGCCACGGCGGGGCTCAGCAAACAGTACGCGGCGTGGTGAACATCTTCCCCAAGGACATCGCCCGCGGGGACGACGGAACCACGACGTTTAGCCCCGGCACCCGCACTGTCGTCTACCCGACGGCACCAATTGCCCGTAAGTATGGGGACAGGCGAGCCCCCCAGCGGGAAGTGGAGTTTGACGTGTCCCCTGAAGAGTTTTTCGCCGTCCAGCGCTACCTGGAACGAAATGGCACAGGGCCCACCATTGTCAGTGTGGGAAGCTTCACCGACTACAGCGACGCCTACGCGGCACTGGCGGACGGCGTCCCGCCTGGACAGCGCGCGGAGATCCGCATCATGGTCCCCACCCGCACGGCGGTGTTCGCTACTGGCAGGGATGGCGAGGACGTTTTCATCGGAGAGTCCCTCACCTGGCAGCCGCAGCCGATCGCCGATCGGCTCCGTCTCGCGGACACGGGCCGATGACCCCGGGACAGAATGGCAGACAGCGCGACTCGGACGAGCGTCCGGTCCCACTCTCCGGTATTCGCGGGCTGTTCTCGCGGATGCGGCAGCAAAGCTCCTCCCAGTCCGATGTCCAGCCGAACGTGAAGGCTGATCTTCTTGAACGGTTGAGCCCCGCGGCGCTGAAGACGCTGTCCTTCGCTCAGGAGGAGGCCAGGACGCTGGGCCACCGCCACATAGGAACGGAACATCTCCTGCTTGCCTTGACGCGGGATCCTGAATTCGCAGCCTACAAATTGCTGGAACAGATGGGTGCCGTCCCCGCCACCGTGCGGGGCCAAGTGGTCCAGGTCCTCGTGACGAGTCCAGAGGCGGAGTCGGGGGCACTGACCTTGACGCCGCGGGCCCGCCTCGCCCTCGAACTTGCGCACCGGGCTTCAACACGCATCGGAGTGCCCCAAACAGGCACGGAACACCTACTGATCGGCCTCGCCGCCGAAAGTGAAGGCATCGGCGCCCGCACATTGGGCAAATCCGGCATCTCCGCCAAGGCTGCAGAGCACCAGGTCACCACCAATCTGGATGGCAAAAACGCCGTTGGCCCGGAGGACCGCCGCAATTTTGCCATGGCATTGAGCGCATCCCACGCCGCACAGACCGGGGCAGCCGCCCATCCGGAAGGCTTGCTGGTCCAGGGATAGTCAGCCGGGCGCGACTGTGCCGGCGGCGCCGTCGACGGTAATGCTGTGCCCGGTGACAATCCGGGACGTGGCGTCCGGCACCCCCACCACGGCGGGGATCCCGTATTCCCGGGCGACGACGGCGCCGTGGGAGTTGGGGCCGCCCATTTCCATCACGAGGCCGCCGGCTGTGAGGAACAGCGGCGTCCAGCCGGGATCCGTGGACGGGGCAACCAGAATTTCGCCGGGCTCCAGGTGTGCGCCCTGCGGGTCCAGGATCACCCGGGCCGGGGCGGTGGCTGTGCCGGCCGATGCCGGGGTGCCGGACAGGACCCCTGCCGCGGCGCCGCCGGGGACAATCCGCAGCGCTTCGGGTTCCGTGCCGTCCGAGAGCAGCACCCGGGGAACGTGCCGCCGGCCCAGCTCGGCCTCGTAGGCTTCGCGCCGCTGCCGCACGATTCCTTGCAGCCGGGTGCCGTCCAGCCCGCGGTGTGCTTCGGCAAAGTCCAGGAAGAAGACGTCGTCGGGTGCATCGATGCGGCCGGCCTCGGCCAGCTCGGCTCCCACGGCGGCGAGTTGTTCCCGCACCGCGGCCAGTGCCTCAACGATGAAGTACTTCGGCAGTTCGCGCAGGCCCGCGAATATGCGCGTCCGTCGCAGCGCGCCTTGGACCAGCATCGCCCGCAGCCGGCTCCGACCCCGGGCCGCGGCCACGAGCCGCTCCACGTGGGCCTCCGCCTCGCGCGCCGCCTTGCGGAACTGCCGGTCCGGGGCCTGGGCGGGATCATCCAGCCGCAGATAGTTGGCCAGGACCCCCAGAATATGCGTGGGATCCTCAGACCAGCGCGGCATCCCGAGGTCTATCTCCGCCACGGCACGATGGCCGTAGCGGCCGAGGAAAGCCGCCAGCCCGGCCTGCACGGCGGCGGGAAGCCCACCGGAGCGGTAGCGGCGCGCCAGTTCCGGCAGGGCGGGCTCGGCGAACACCGCCGCCGACTCGGGCTTGGCGCGTATGGACGCGGCCAGCGCCCAGAGCTCCAGATCCATCTCGGTGGTCACGTTGTTGGGAAGCCCCCTCAAAACCGGCTGTAACGCCCCCCGCTCGCTCCCGGCTAGCTTCCCGGCCAGGGCCAGCAGGGCGAAGCCCAGGGCTGGCAGCGGCACGACGTTGGGCACCACCGAAAAAAGCACCCGGCCCAGGATGCGCTCCGCGTGGTCCAGCCGCTGCGCCGCGGGGAAGCCCGCTGGCACCACGAGTGAGGCCCTGAGCTCCTCGCCGAAGCGTTCAACACGGCGGAGCGCGGCCTCGGGCCGGACAAGGGCGCGGAGCAGGGATTCGGGAACCCGTGCCCGGGCCGCCGTCGGAACGATATGCCGCAGGAGCGGCCACGGTGAGGTGCTGGTGACGGAAAACCTGGGGTCCGCGAAGAGCCTGCGCAGCACGGTGGCGGACCGTGCCTCCATGACGTCGAACACCCTGGGCACGATCGCCCGGCCCGTCTTGCTGCGGACCACGGCCGTGAGGTCGAAGAAGATGCGCTGCCCGGCCTGGGCATACGGGGGCGGACCCTCGCGTGGCACCGGTACCTCGAAACCGGCGGCGCGGGCAACGGACGAGGCAAGCAACCGGAAGCCGGCGAGCCCCATCGGCGTCAGGGGGCGGGTCAGCCCCTGGGCCAGACTGAAGCACAGGTAGACCCGCAGCCCCTCCCCCGCGGGCGGCTTATCGGGGAGGGGGTAGAGCGTCGTGATGGGCCGGGACTGCGTCAGCCACAGCGCGCCGTCCCCGCCGATCGCCCACTCGATGTCCTGCGGCGACCCGAAGTGGAGTTCGGCCCGGCGGCCCAGCCGTTCCAGGGCTGCGAGCTGAAGATCATCCAGGCTGGGGGCAGACCCGCCACCTCCCTGTTCGACCCGCTCAGTTCCTCCGCCTGGCAGCGGGCGGATGACAAGGCCCTTGTGCGCGATCCGTCGCTCGCTAATTCGTCCCGTGGCGCTGTCCACCACAAAGTGGT
>JAODMV010000317.1 GCA_025464875.1 Arthrobacter sp.
CCGGGCGCCGGCGCCGCGGCGGGAGCGGCCGCCGCTTGCCAGATCGAGCTCCACGTCGACGTAGCCGCGGGCTGCGACAAGTGCTTCAACCGCACCCGCTGAAAGCGGGGCGCGACCGAGGTGGGTATGGACGATGACGCCGGTAGCGTTGAGCACCGGGCGCAGGGTTGTCGCCGTACACGCTGCGACGGCGGCCAGCAGGGCCGGTTCCACCTGGCCGGGAGCGAGCTCCCCGCGCCGCGCCCGCTCCTGGGTTTGCCGGACGAGTTCGCGGATGATGCGTCCACTCAGGCGCTTCCCGGCCCCGCGGACGGCCGGCAGGGCCAGCAGATCATCGGTGCGCGGAATCAGGCTGCGCGGATCGACCTGGTCCACAGTCCCTCCTCGTTCCGCGGCGTGCGCACCGATGGTTGGCGGAGGCGGACGGGAATCGAACCCGCCAGGCCGAGATACTCGGCCTCACCGGTTTTGAAGACCGGGGGGCCCACCAGGACCCGGACGCCACCGCGTTCAATCTAACATCTTGCCCACGGGGGTACGCTAGGGGAGTGAACGAGACCCAGGCGTCTATTCCGCAACTTCACGACGCCGTCGGCGCTGTCCGGCTCACCGGCTATGCCCACGGTGGTGGGTGCGCGTGCAAGATTCCGCCCGGCGAACTCGAAGAAGCGGTTCGCGGCCTCACCGGCCAACCCGGCGCGGATGTGCTGGTCGGTCTCGACAGCGGTGACGACGCAGCGGCCGTTCTGGTGCGCGAGGACCTGGCGGTACTGTCCACCGCCGACTTCTTCACTCCGGTCGTCGACGATGCCTTTGACTGGGGCCGGATCGCGGCCGCCAACGCGCTCTCGGACATTTACGCGATGGGCGGGCGCCCGATCATGGCGATCAACCTCGTCGGCTGGCCCCGCGGCGTGCTGCCACTGGAGTTGATGACTGAAGTCCTCCGCGGCGGCCTGAGCATCGCGTCCGAGGCGGCGTGCCCGGTGATCGGCGGGCACTCCATTGATGATCCGGAGCCGAAATACGGCATGGCGGTAACAGGCCTCGCCCAACCCGACCGGTTGCTGCGCAATGACGCCGCCAAGCCGGGGCTGCCGCTCACGCTGACCAAGCCGATCGGCGTGGGACTACTCAATAACCGGCACAAGCAGACCGGTGAAGTGTTCGCCGAAGCGGTAGCGACCATGACGCGCCTCAATCGCGACGCGGCCGGGGATGCGGTGGCGGCCGGCGTGCGTGCGGCCACGGACGTGACGGGCTTCGGCCTGCTTGGACATCTGTACAAGATGTGCCGCGCCTCCGGAGTGGGGGCAGTAATCGATCGGAAGGCCGTACCACTCGTCGACGGCGCCCGGCAGGCTCTGCGGGATGGCTTTGTTTCCGGTGGGACCCGGCGCAATCTCGATTGGGTTCGACCGCAGCTAAGGGTCGCTGCCGGCGTCACCGAAGACGATCTGCTCCTTCTTGCCGATGCACAGACCTCGGGCGGCCTGCTCGTCGTCGGCGAGTTGCCCGGGCATCCTGTGATCGGACATACGGTCGTGGGCCACGGGATCGAGATCCGCTGAACCACGGCCGGCCGGTCATCTGGCAGTAGTGATCGAATCGCCGGTGATGCCCGCCGCGCGGCGGGCGGCGAGCCGGTTCTTCTGCGGTTCGATGGTGTAGCGCGGGTCCCGGGCTGAGGAAAGGCCCGCCTCCATTACGCCGAACCGGGTCAGGGCCGAGGCGGCCAGCAGCGCCAATCCCGAAGCTGCGGCCATCGCCCGGTTACCTCCGCCCTGCAGTGTCCCGAGGCCGCCGGCGGCTGCCAACCGCTCGCTCCATTTGAGCATGGTGCCGGCCTTGCCCTGGTGCAGGGGCTCGGCTGCCACCGGGTCCATCCGGTGTTCCATCACGCGCATGGCGACCACGTCACCGACCACGCCGAGCACGGCAAGTTTTCGGGCGGGACCTGCCTCGTGCACCGGGGTTGTGATCATGGCGAGCCCGGCAGAGGCGAGGGCCGCCGAACTCACGAAGACGAAGGGCAATTCCTCGTGCGCGGCGTTCCACGTCGGTGTGGCTGTGTCACCGAGCAGGACCGCCGTGTACGCCGCCAGCGGTCCGGCGAAAAACGCGGCCTCAAAGCCGGCCGGCCCCTCGGCCGCTTGCAACAGGGTCCGCAACGGGCCCAGCGGCAACCGCGCCCTGCTTATCCGATCGATTTCCGCCGCCGCCGAGACGGCCGCGCCGACGCTGAACGCGCTGAGAATCCACGAGCCCACACTCATCGGCGAGGTCACCTTGATGGTCCGCAGCATATTCAGAAAGCGCTCGGGCCTGCCCAGGTCCTTCACCAGGGCGGCAGCACCGAGGCTCACTGCTGTTAGGGCACTCAACCGGGCATTCCGGCACAGTGCCGGCCGTCGGGTCAGCTGCCCGCCGAGGCCAAGCAGCGCGGAACCGGCTGCGACACCGCCAAGGAACAGGTAGGCGGCAACCTCGTCACCCCAGGGCGCCGGCTTGACCACCGGACGGCCGTAGTACGAGGTGAATTCCGGCTCCGGAACCATGGACATTTCCCGGGAGCCGTCACCGCTGTCGCGGCGGCCCGTGCCGCGCTTGCCGCCGGGCCGACGACGACGGGGAGGCTCGGGTGGCCGAAAGCTATCGAACTCGGAGTGGGTCACGCGCGTCCTCCCAGGAAAGCCACTGCGGCTGCGGCGACCATACCGGCTACGGCCATACCGGCCCGCCGGTACATCTGCGGCAGATCGGCGGTGGGCACCCTCGGGTCCGGTGGGAGTCCGTAAACCTCCGGTTCGTCAAGCAGGAGGAAGACCGACCCGGTTCCGCCGACGCCGTCGAGTTCGTTTGCACCATAGAGCCTCGCTTCGGTGAGTCCTTGCGCGTGCAGGCCGGCGACCCGTTCCCGGGCCGTTTCAACCATGTCGTCGTGGTTGCCGAACTTGATAGACGTCGTCGGGCAGGCCTTAGCGCAGGCTGGCGCCTCATCGGCGACCAGGCGGTCGTAGCACAGCGTGCACTTCTGGGCGACGCCGACGTTGGGGACGGCGGGATGTTCGGCGTGCTGGTCCTCCCGCTGCGCGGCCACCACCGCCGTGCCGTCGCTGCGGCGCTCAATCACGCCGAACGGACAACCGGCCACGCAGGTTCCGCAGCCGTTGCATACGTCGTCCTGTACCACCACGGTGCCGAACTCGGTGCGGAAAAGCGCTCCGGTCGGGCAGACATCCAGGCACCCGGCGTGCGTGCAATGCTTGCAAACATCGGAGGACATCAGCCAACGGAAATCTGCCGTATCCGGCGGTGTCGTATCCACCTCCGCCAGGTCCGGCCCAGTGGGCGCTGCTGCGCCGGGAGGGCCGATTCCGGGCATGCCCAGGTTGACGAGGGCGCGTCCGGACTCCCGCGCCTCAGTGATGCGTTCCTGACCCTGTTCGATGAAGGCGACATGCCGCCAGGTGTTGGCGCCGAGCGCTCCGGTGTTGTCGTAGGAGGACCCGAGCAGCTCCAGGTTTCCGTCACTGGGGTTGTGGTTCCACTCCTTGCAGGCCACTTCGCAGGCCTTGCAGCCGATGCAGATGGAGGTGTCTGTGAAGAACCCCTTGCGCGGCTGCTGGTGCTCCCAGTGGGCATCGGCGGTGGGGTCGGTCGGTCCGGACAGCTGTCCCATTTAGTCCTCCAACATCGAGTCGGTACCCGGAACGCTGCCGGAACGGCTCGGCGGCGCGGGCGGGTCATGGTGTGGTCCGGCGGGACCGGCAACGAAGACGCTCATCATCGTGACCCGCCGTCGGTGCGGCCGTTCTCTCCGGGGTCGGGTCTGACGCCTTCCGCCGCCGGATCGGTAACCCGCCGGTTCCCGGTCTCGCTCGTCGTTCCGGCCCGGGCCTGGTACTCAGCAACCAAGGCCAGCAGTTCCGCGCCGCGTGGCCGGCGGCCGGGACGGATGTCACAGGAGGCGACCTTGGATTCCTGGATCTGGACGTTGGGATCCAGCGTCACGCCCAACAGATCGTTGGCCGCGTCACCGCTGACAACGGCGTCCGTCCCGACGCCCCAATGGTAGGGCAGCCCAATCTGATGCACCGTGTGGCCGCCAACTTCCAAGGGCGTCATCCGTTCGGTGATAAGCACCCTCGCCTCGATGGCGGAGCGGGGCGAAATGATTGTGGCCCACCCATAGGGCTCGAGTCCGCGCTCAGCGGCCAGCTCGGGGGAGACCTCGCAGAACATTTCCGGTTGCAGCTCCGAGAGGTACGGCAACCAGCGGCTCATGCCGCCAGCCGTATGGTGCTCGGTGAGCCGGTACGTGGTGAAGACGTAGGGATAGACGTCAGCGCCAGGGGTACCGGCGCTTGGCGCACTGAGGTTATCCGCGCGGGGGAAGACTAGCCGCGCAGGATTTTGCTGTTGCGGGTACAGCGCGTTGGCCACCGGCGATTCCTGCGGTTCGTAGTGGGTGGGAAGGGGTCCGTCGACGACGCCCTTCGGCGCGAACAGCCAACCCTTGCCGTCGGCCTGCATGATGAATGGATCATCTCCGGTGAGTGCGGCCGCGCCACCGAGATCGGGGTCGGGTTGGCTGCCCGGTGCCCGGTCAACCGGGAAGTCGGGAACATCGTCTCCGACCCATCGCCCCTGCTCCTGGTCCCACCAGATGTATTTCTTCCGCTCGCTCCACGGTTTGCCGGCCGGGTCGGCCGACGCCCGGTTGTAGAGAATCCGGCGGTTGGCCGGCCATGCCCAGCCCCATTCGGAAGCCGCGGGTCCCTGCTCCTGGCCGGGTTTCCGGTTGGCGGCGTGGTTGATGCCGTCCGCGTACACGCCGGTGTAGATCCAGCAGCCCGCCGACGTGGAACCGTCGGCGCGGAGCTCTGTATACGCGGAGAGGGGTTTGCCCGCATCCGGGCCGTTGAGGTGACGACCGTTGATCTCGGCAAGCACCGCCTCGGCGTCTGGATCGCCGTGTTCGTCGGTGGGATAGTCCCAGCTCAGGTCGAGCAGCGGACGGTCGCGTTCGTCGTCCGAACTAGCCAGCTTCTCGCGGATCCGCTGGCCCAGCTGGAAGAAGAACTGCAACTCACTTTGGCACTCCCCGGGCGGCGCGACCGCCTGGTGCCGCCATTGCAGCAGCCGTTGGGTCTGCGTGAACGAGCCAGCCTTCTCCACGTGGGTTGCTGCAGGCATGAAGAACACCTCGGTCTCGATGTCCTCGGTGCGCAGTTCCCCCGATTCGATCTCCGGGCCGTCTTTCCACCACGTCGCCGACTCGATGAGATTCAAGTCACGCACCACCAGCCACTTCAGATGCGACATGCCCAGGCGTTGCATCCGGCCGTTAGATGAGCCCACCGCAGGGTTCTGCCCGAGCAAGAAGTAGCCCTCCACCTTGTCCTCGAGCATGGCCATCACCGTCTCGTAGGTACCGTGCGCTCCGTTCAGCCTCGGAAGGTAGTCGTAGGCCCAGTCGTTCTCGGCCCTCGCGGCATCGCCCCACCAGGCCTTCAGCAGGCTGATGGTGTAGGAGTCGGCATCCGCCCAATAGCCCTTCTGCTTCTTGGACGCGATGGATTCCAGGTATTCGCTGAGGGTGTCATGGCGGCCGGCACTGGGCATTGGCAGGTACCCGGGCAGCAGGTTGAACAGGGTCGGAATGTCCGTGGAGCCTTGGATGCTGGCATGGCCGCGCAGCGCCATGATTCCGCTGCCCGGGCGGCCCACGTTTCCGAGCAGAAGTTGCAGGATGGCGGCGGAGCGGATGAACTGCGCTCCCAGCGAGTGCTGGGTCCAGCCGACAGAGTAGGCAAAGCAGGTTGTGCGTTCGCGCCCCGAGTTTTCCGTAATGGCGTGGGCCAGATACTCGAAGTCCGTGACGTCGATGCCACACATGTCCTGGACCATCTCCGGGGTGTAACGGGCGTAATGCCGCTTCAGGATCTGGAAGACGGTCCTAGGGTCCTGCAGGGTATCGTCGCGCTGCACTTGGGCGTGCTCCAGGGGCGGACCTCCGCTGCCGAACTGGTGGCCAGCGGCACGAGCCGAAGCATCGGCGCCGTGTTCCGTGCCAACCCCAGGATCATCGATGGTGCCGCCACCCTGTTCCGCGTACGACCATGACGCCGTGTCATACGCTCCGGTTTCCGGATCGAAGCCGGAGAACAGCCCGCCGAGGTCCTCGGCGTCGCGGTAATCGGCGTGAACCAGCGTGGCCGCGTTGGTGTAGGCGCTCACGTACTCCTTGAACCACAGGTCGTGGGTGATGACGTAGTTGATCAACGCGCCTAAGAGAACAACGTCAGAGCCGGCCCGGATCGGAATGTGCTTGTCGGCGACCGCGGAGGTGCGCGTGAACCGGGGATCGACGTGGATGACCTTCGCTCCGCGGGCCTTGGCCTCCGCGACCCACTGATACCCCACAGGATGGCACTCGGCCATATTGGAACCCTGAATGACGATGCAGTCGGCGTTGGCCATGTCTTGCAGTGATTGAGTCGCACCACCGCGTCCAAACGAGGCTCCCAAACTGGGAACCGTGGCGGAGTGTCAAATGCGGGCTTGGTTCTCGATCTGCACTGCCCCGGCCGCCGTGAAGAGTTTCTTGATCAGGTAGTTCTCTTCGTTGTCCAGGGTTGCCCCGCCTAATGAGGCTATTCCCATGGTGCGGCGCAGCAACCGTCCTTTTTCGTCTTCCTGTTGCCACGTCCTGCGGCGGGTCTCGATGAACCGGTCCGCGACCATGTCGATGGCTGTTGCGAGATCCAGATGCTGCCACCGGGCGGAGCGTGGTGCACGGTAGAGCACTCCGGTTTGCCGACCCGGCGAGTTGACCAGCTGCTCGCTGGCAGAGCCCTTGGGGCACAGCCGGCCGCGGGAAATGGGCGAATCCGGATCACCCTCGATCTGAACGACTTTCTCGTCCTTGACGTAGACCCGCTGGCCACAGCCCACGGCACAATAGGGGCACACGCTCTGCACGACGCGGTCTGCGGTGGCCGTCCGCGGCGTGATCGCCCTCGTCTGCGGGGAGGTTACCGCCGGCCCGCGGCCCAGCAAATCGCCCGTACTCAGCTGCCGGACGACCGGCCATTGAAGAAAACTTCGCCGTGCCATGGCAGGAGCATATCCCAACCAAGGCCGCAGTGGCAGAGCCGCGATGAAACTTACCGCGGAGACAGCAACGGCGAGCTGCGACCCGCACTTCGCGCGCTAACGCGGCCACATGCCGGGCTACCGCAAAACCCCCTCGTTCGAGGGGGTTTTGCTTCTAAGCGGGGACAGCTCTCCACAGCATCCGAGGTGCTTCTTCCTCGAGGTCATTGCTGCGGTGCGGCTTGGGCTGCACCGGGACCTCAGGACGCAGGAGCATGCTCGTCAGCGCGATGCCGCGGGAGCCACGGTGGCTGTGCCGGTTCGTGGTGCTGGGGGGCATCCCAGTGGCGGATTGGGTTACCGGCCCACTTGCTGTCGGCGGGAACGCTCTCGCCGCGCATGACCAGCGAAGCCCCGCCAACGATCGCCCCGGCCTCCAGGGAGCTTCCCGGCAGCACAATGCTGTTGGGGCCAAGAGTGGCGTTGCTGCCGAGCTTGATTTCATCCAGGCGCATGATGCGGTCGTGAAAGAGATGGGTCTGGATAACACAACCCCGGTTGACAGCGACGCCGTCGCCCAGGCTAATGAGGTCGAATTCGGGCAGCCAGCGGGTTTCGCACCACACTCGCCGACCCACTTTTGTGCCCATGAGGCGAAGCCACACATTGAACAGCGGCGTCCCGATACTCATCCCGACCAGTCCCGGGACGGCCATGGACTCCGAGAACACGTCGGCGAGCTCGTTGCGCCATACGAAGGAGGTCCACAAGGGGTGTTCGGAGGGTTTGAACCGTCCAACGAGAACCCATTTGGCCGCCAAAGCGACGAGGCACGAGACGATCGCGCTGGCTAATACCACCGGTCCCGCTAGGAGAACAGTTGCCGTGAGGCCGGTCTGCGTATATGTGAACGCAAGGACACCCGCAGCGGCAAGACCGAGCCAGCCCGTCATGATTGCAGGAAGAATTCGGCAGGCTTCGACAGCGCCCCGTGCCGCCACAAGGCGGCGTGCGGGGTCGTAGGTCCGGGAGGAATCATGGGTGTCCGCCGGCCGTGCCAATTCCACAGGCGGCCGGCCGAACCAGGACGAACCTTCGGGAATGTCGCTCGGGGCGGAGGACAGCACCGCAATCAACGAGTGATCGGGGACATGACGGTCGGGGCCAACGGTGGCCGAATTGCCTACGAACGATTTCTCGCCCACGCTGGAGTGTCCGATGTGCAGCCAGCCGCGGCGGACGCGCTTGAAGGAAACCATCGAGTGGTCCGCGAGAAACGAGCGGTCTGCAATCGTCGTCAGGTGCGGCATCGTTTCGACTGTCGATATTTCAGCGTGCTTTCCGACCCGGGCTCCGAGCAGGCGCATCCACCCCGGGGTGAGCAGGCTTGCGTAAATGCCGTAGGCAGAGACCAGCGACCTGGTCAGCAGGACGTCGGTCAGCCATGCTGCCCACGCCACAAGTCCTGTCATTGGATGGAATCCTGGGGTCAGCAGACGGCTGAGCCTACGGACCAGCCAGGCCGTAGTCAACAGATACAGCCCCAAGGACGCGGCTACGGCAAGCGGGCTCCAGGCCGCCAGAATCCACAGTCCTTCCCCGAGGCTGCCGCTACGTCCTGCTGTCAGGGCGAGCATCAGCAGGACGGGCAGCATGGATATCGTCATGAGCAGGCCCAAGCCGAACAGTGACAAGGGGTAGAGAAGTTGGACGGCGGCGGACGTACGATTGCAGCTGCGCACCCCGGGCCAACTGTCGCCGGCCACGCCCATGTACTGCATTTGTGAGCCGGACCACAGCTGCCCCGCCGGAACGCAACCGTTGACGCAGGTGCCAGGAGCCACTTCGGCGCCGGATTCAACGTTGCTGCCACCCAAGAGGGTTGAACGGGCGCCGACTCGTGCGTTGCTGCCTACCCTGATGTGACCGACATGAAGGACGCCACCCTCGATCCAGTGCCCGGCCATGTCCACACCGTGTTCAATGGAAGCACCTGCGCCGATGACGGTCATCCCGGTTACCGGCGGCATCGCGTCGAGATGAACGCCCTTTGCTATCCGGCATCCCAGCATCCGCCCGTACCAGGACGCAAGTGGTGTTCCGATCAAGGCACCGAGCGAGCAGAAAGTGGCTATTCGCTCAGCAGCCCACAGTCGTAGATGCACAAGTCCGCCCCTAGGAAAAGTTCCCGCTCGGATTCCCAGCGTCAACAGACGGGCGGACCCGGCGGAGACGAGTAGACGGGACGGGGCGCTGAAAAGGATGAACCACGCCACCAGAACCGGCATCAGCGGCGGGTTGGGCGCCCAGGGAACACCGAAAATGCGGAAGAGAACCACACTGGCTATCGCCAAGCCCGTTACGTACTTTAGTCCCGTTATGGAGTACAGCCCCAAGATCAGTGGCAATTGGAACAGACCGGTCCACCATGGAGTGCCGACAGTCGTCTGCTCGTTCTTCGGGGGGGCTTCAAGTCCTTCGAGGTGCGCCGACATGGGGCCAAGGGTGGGTGTGGCGTAGATGTCCGCAATGGACACCTGCGGATATCGCTCCCGAAGCGCCGCCACGAGCTGCGCGGCCGCGAGGCTTGCACCGCCGAGAGCAAAAAAGCCGCTGTCCTCTGTCAGTGGGACCGGTCCGAGAATCTTGGCCCATTGCTCGGCCAGCCACTCGGCGGGGCCGCTTAGCTTGTGCAAGTGATCGTCGGAACGACTTGTGGGCAGCGGCCAGGGGAGGGCCTTGCGGTCGATCTTGCCAGAGGCCTTGACCGGGAGCGCCTCGAGAACACCGAGGGCGGGAACCAGCTGTGCTGGAAGAGTATCTTGCAGCCGGGAACGGGCGTCCGCAAGGTTGATGGCTCCCTCGGCCGCCGGCACCACATACCCGACGAGGACCTTGTTGCCACTCTGAGTGGTCTGGACAACAGAGGCCGCCGCTGCGACTCCGGGCAGCCTCGTCAGGGCTTCGTCTATTTCGCCAAGCTCCACACGCCGCCCGGCCAGTTTTACTTGGTCATCGGCTCTGCCTCTGAAGACCAGGCCATCGGGGTCGGCCAGCACCAAATCCCCGCTGCGGTATGCGCGCGGCCAGCCGAGGCTGGGCATCGGCGCGTACTTCTCTGCGTCTTTTTCCGCGTCCAGGTAGCGTCCCAGGCCCACACCACCGATGATGAGCTCGCCTTCTTCCCCCCATTTGACGGGTTCCCCCGCCCCATCAACCACGGCGAGCTCCCATCCCGGCAGCGGCAGTCCGATCCTGACAGGCTGCGCGCCGTCGTACCGCGAACCGCAGGCGATCACCGTTGCCTCCGTGGGCCCGTATGTGTTCCATACTTCGCGGTCCGCGCTGGCCAACGCGGCCATCAGCTCCGTTGGGCAGGCTTCGCCGCCAAAGATGAGCAGCCGGACACGCTCCAGCGTGTCGGCGGGCCATAGGGCGGCCAAGGTAGGCACAGTAGATACCGCCGTTATTTGCCGCTGTCCGAGCCACGGTCCCAAGTCCTCGCCGGAGCGGACGATGGTTCTCGGCGCCGGAACCAGGCAAGCACCGCTGCGCCAGGCCAGCCACATCTCCTCGCAGGATGCATCAAAGGCGACCGATAGGCCTGCAAGGATCCGATCGCCAGGGCCGAGGGGGCGGTCGGAGCAAAACAATCCGGCCTCGGCATCTGCCCAGGCAGCCGCCGATCTGTGCGATATGGCCACGCCTTTCGGTTTGCCGGTCGAACCGGACGTAAAGATGATCCACGCATCGTCTTCCGGGCGGGGAGCCTGTTTGGCTGCCCGTTTCGGAACACGGGGCAGCGGTAAAATTTCCAGACGATCCCCGATGATCACGCACACACCCGCCTCCGACCACACCGTCTCGGCGCGTTCATCCGGCTCATCGGCATCCACGGGGACATATGCCGCGCCGGACGCGAGGACGCCGAGAATAGCGAGGTAGAGGTCGGAGGATCCGGACTGCACCCGGATGCCGACGCGGTCCCCGGGTCCAATATCCATGTCCCGCAGTCGCCGGGCAATTGCCTGCATCTTGGTGCCCAGCGCCTGGTACGTCAGCCGAACGGTTCCGTCGTCAATGGCCAACGCGCCGGAATGGGCCGCAATGGTCTCATCAAGGATGTTCACCAGCGTGCGAGACGGGTGGGCTTGGGATGTTGGGAATATGGCGGCGTCGGATCGGGTCCCGATGACGGGTCTCGCCACTTGTACTGCCCGTTCGTCTTCGATGGTGTTGTTCAAAGGCTGGTAGGGGCTGGGGCCCATTGTGTTCTCCGAACTATTCAGAACCGGTGGTCAAGGGTGGTGGGTGCCTAAGCTGGCAGATGTGCCGGGTGATTCTTGGCCACTTGGGCCGCGTACGTGGTGCATGCCAGGAGATCACCTAGCAGGAGTTCATACTCGGTCGCGCTGAGGTCCACGAGGGGTGATCGGACGGGCCCCCCGGGGAGCCCTAGGGATCGGAGAGCAGCCTTTGCCGATGCCGCTCCCGGGCACCTGAACATGCCGGTAGAGAGGGACAGCAGGTCACGGTGAATGGCCAGCGCTTCGACCACGTTGCCATTCCGGT
>JAODMV010000333.1 GCA_025464875.1 Arthrobacter sp.
GGCCGGGCCGGCGCGCCGGAGGCCACCGGCCTGTACCGCAACAGCCTCCAGCTCCTGGGCCGGGACCAGGCCCTGCTGAGCATCGACGGGAGCACCGTGGCCCTGTCCGCCCGGCACAGCGAAATCCTGGGCCTGCTCAGCACACACCCGGAGGGTCTGACCGCCGAGGAACTGCGCACCTTGCTGTACCCGGGGGATGCCTCCACCATGACACTGCGGGCCGAGATGGTCCGGCTGCGCAAGACCCTGCTGCAGCTCAACCCCGACGCGGTCCCGGAATCACGCCCCTACCGGCTGCCGATGGACCTGGTGCCGGACTCGGGCCAGGTCCTCAGCTGCCTGCAGCGCGGTGCCCACCGGATCGCCCTGGAAATCTACTGCGGTGCCGTGTTGCCGCGGTCGGAGGCCCCCGGCGTTGTGGCGCTCCGCAACCGCGTCTCCTTCCTGCTGCGCGAAGCCGTGCTGACGGACGGCAGCGCCGAATCGCTCTTGAAGTACGCGGCGCTGCCCGAGGCGAGGGACGACGTCGAGGTCCGGGTTGCCGCGCTGAAGCTGCTGGCGCCCCGCTCGCCCAAACGGGCCGCCGTCGTCGCCGATCTGGAACGGCTGGAAAGCGAACTTCGCGCCTGAGGCGTCGCCGCGCCAGGTGACCCGGCTCACAGGGCCGCAACCTGGCTGCAACCTTCCGGCTCCTACGCTGGTGGTCACGACGGCCGTTCCCCACACGCCGCCGACATCGTGCACAGCAAAGGAGCTAGCAATGAGCATCTACGCACAGCCCGGCACCGAGGGCTCGAAGGTCACCTTCAAGGACCGCTACGAGAACTGGATCGGCGGCGAATGGGTCGCCCCGGTCAAGGGCCAGTACTTCGAAAACATCACCCCGGTCACCGGAAAGGCCTTCTGCGAGGTCGCGCGCGGCACCGCCGAGGACATTGAACTGGCGCTGGACGCCGCCCACAAGGTTGCACCGTCCTGGGGCAAGACCTCCGTAGCCGAGCGCGCCGCGGTCCTGAACAAGATCGCCGACCGGATCGAGGCGAACCTCGAGATGCTCGCCGTCGCCGAATCCTGGGACAACGGCAAGCCCATCCGTGAGACCCTCAACGCCGACCTCCCGCTCGCCGCCGACCACTTCCGCTACTTCGCGTCCGCGGTCCGCGCCCAGGAGGGCCGGCTGTCCCAGCTCGACGACGACACCACCGCCTACCACTACCACGAGCCGCTCGGCGTCGTGGGCCAGATCATCCCCTGGAACTTCCCGATCCTGATGGCCGTCTGGAAGCTCGCCCCGGCCCTCGCCGCCGGCAACGCCGTCGTCCTGAAGCCGGCCGAGCAGACGCCGTCCTCCATCCTGGTCCTGATGGAACTTCTCAGCGACATCCTTCCGGCCGGGGTGATCAACGTCGTCAACGGCTTCGGCGTCGAGGCCGGCAAGCCGCTGGCCTCGAGCCCGCGCATCCGCAAGATCGCCTTCACCGGCGAAACCACCACGGGCCGCCTGATCAGCCAGTACGCCAGCCAGAACCTGATCCCGGTCACGCTGGAACTGGGCGGCAAGAGCCCCAATATCTTCTTCAACGATGTCGCCGACACCAACGACGCCTTCTACGACAAGGCGCTGGAGGGCTTCACGCTGTTCGCCTTCAACTAGGGCGAAGTCTGCACCTGCCCCTCCCGCGCCCTGGTCCAGGGGGGCATCTACGATTCCTTCATGGCCGACGCCGTGGCCCGGACGCAGAAGATCATCCAGGGAAACCCGCTGGACACCGACACCCAGCTCGGTGCCCAGGCCTCCAACGACCAGCTGGAAAAGATCCTCTCCTACATCGACATCGGAAAGCAGGAAGGGGCCCAGACGCTCACCGGCGGCGCCCGGGCCGAGCTGTCCGGGGACCTCGCCGAGGGCTACTACGTCCAGCCCACCATCTTCGAGGGCCACAACAAGATGCGCATCTTCCAGGAGGAGATCTTCGGCCCGGTGGTCTCCGTGACCCGGTTCAGCGACTACAACGACGCCATGGGGATCGCCAATGACACCCTCTACGGCCTCGGTGCCGGCGTCTGGTCGCGCAACGGCAACGTCGCCTACCGGGCCGGCCGCGAGATCCAGGCCGGCCGCGTGTGGGTCAACAACTACCACGCCTACCCGGCCGGTGCCGCGTTCGGCGGCTACAAGTCCTCGGGTATCGGCCGGGAAAACCACGCCATGATGCTCGACCACTACCAGCAGACCAAGAACCTCCTGGTCAGCTACTCCGAAAACAAGCTCGGCTTCTTCTAAGCCGGACCAAACCCGGGCGGGGACGGATCAGGAAAGATCCGCCCCCGCCCGCACCACCCTGGCCACCGTCAGGAGGATAAGCGGGGCTTGCCATGACTCACCCACTGCACGCCGCGGTGACGCTGCCCGGGGAGGATTTCTCCCGGGTGGCGCTCACGCCAGCAGCCGTTGAACTGCTGCGCCGGCTGTGGATCCAGCACGGACCCCTGATGTTCCACCAGTCCGGCGGCTGCTGCGACGGCTCCTCGCCCATGTGCTACCCGGCCGGCGAATTCCTCACCGGCGACGCCGACGTGCTGCTGGGCCTCTTCGACATCTCCGACGGGCTGCAACCGCAGCCGTTGGAATTCTGGATGTCCAAGGAACAGTTCAACTACTGGAGCCACACCCATCTGACCGTGGATGTTGTTCCGGGCCGGGGGAGCGGCTTCTCGGTCGAAGCGCCGGAGGGAAAGCGGTTCCTGATCCGTTCCACGCTGATGGACTGGCCTGCGTAGCGCAACCGCTCTTTGAACATTAGGCGCAGCCGCTCGTAGGTTCTGATCTACGAACGGAAAGCTAGAACCTCTTTGTCGCCCAGACGACGATCCCTCAGGACTCGCCCCCTCTCAGCTGTCGTGTAACTTCCACGAGGCCCTGGATCACGGTGACGGTTTCCAGACCACTGTTCGCAACTGCGCGCATCTCAGCCTGAAAGGTGTCGGTACCAACGTGAAAGACACCGCCGCTACGGTTTTCTCCCACTTCGTGGTAGACGAGGACTAACCAGGAGCGGTTGGCCTTGGCGCTGTCTATCCAGTCCTGCACCATCTCCCGGGGAGTATGCGCCAGAACGTTCTGCCCTACGAGCCCGTAGCGATGGAAGCCGCTCTTCGTGTTGAATCCGCTGTCCGTTGAGCGCGCAGAACGGTAATACTTCTGCGCCGTTTCGATAGTGAAGTGGTCGTATTCTCCAAACGGTGATGCGAAGTTAATGGCAGCCGACGGGCCGAACATCCGTCGGAGTTCCGTTTGACTCCCCTGCAATTCCGTGTTCCGCTCCGCAGCCGTGATCTTGGTCAAATGCGGATGGGAAACTGTATGTGATCCGATTTCATCACCGCGTTCCACGAAGGCTTGTATCTGGCCCTGTGTCATACACGCCGGGTCGACATTCACACAGCCCGAGGTTATGTAAGTTGTGGCTGGGATGCCCTGTTCCCTGAGTATTGGCAGGGCATTGTTGTACTGGCTCACCCAGCCATCATCGAACGTAACGCTCACGAGCCCACGGACAAACCCGTCTTTGCCGCTATGAGAGGCTGCGTTTTCTTGTTGCCCCTCTGCGGGGGCCACCGCGGTGCAACCGCCAAGCGCCATGGAAAGGGCAAAAACGAGCGGGAGTAACAACGTGCGCGGCATGTACGTGCTCCTCAGGAAGGGCATTGATTTGTCGGGAAGGGAA
>JAODMV010000345.1 GCA_025464875.1 Arthrobacter sp.
CGCCGGGCCCGCCGCCCGCCGGTGCGCCGCTCGCGCCGGCGGGCGGCCGCTCTGGACTGACTAGGCTGGACTGATGAGCATGCAATTCGATACCCGCCCGGCCGCCTACGCCGTCATCATCCGCGACGACGACATCCTGCTGGCGTACTGGAAACAGGGCGGACGCGAAGGCTGGACCCTGCCGGGCGGAGGCCTGGACCTGGCGGAGCACCCGGTGGACGGCTGCCGCCGGGAGATTTACGAGGAAACCGGGTACGACGCCGAGATCGGCGCCATGCTCGGGATCGACGTCGGACACTGGCCCGCAGAGATGCGGCTCGACGGCGGGGAGCGGGACTTCCAGTCACTGCGCCTCGTCTATGAGGCGGCCATCACCGGCGGGGAACTGCGCCACGAGCTGAACGGGAGCACCACGCATGCGGCCTGGATCCCGCTCGCCGAGGTGGCCGAGCTGAACCGGGTCTCGCTGGTGGACGCCGCCCTCCGGCTCTACCGCGAGCGGCCGCGGGACGGAAAACTTTCCTGAAAGTCACCCATCCGAAATCATTGTGTCTCCGAATGATCTCAGTGGCCCCGGCGGCGCTGACAAGGTCAAGGGCGCTGGTTACGCTGGGTCTTACCCGATGTACCGCCGAGAATTTACAGCCGAAAATCAGCACACATATGATCAGTTGGCTGGACCGTCCGATATTGCCGCCAACAGATAGGTAAGCCCGGAAATGGCCGAAGCCATGATCGAGTTCCAGAACGTCACCAAGCAGTACCCGGGCGGGCAGGCTGCCGTTGACCAGCTGACCATGTCCATTGACAAGGGCGCCATCACCGTTTTGGTGGGACCCTCGGGCTGCGGCAAGACCACCTCGCTGCGCATGATCAACCGCATGGTCGAGCCGACGTCGGGCGCCATCACCGTGGACGGGGAAGATGTCGGCTCGGTGCCGGCCTCGAAGCTGCGGCGGTCCATGGGGTATGTCATGCAGTCGGCCGGGCTGATGCCGCACCGCTCCGTGCTGGACAATATCGCCACCGTCCCCCGGCTCAACGGAGTATCCAAGGCAGCTGCCCGCCAGCGCGCGCAGGAGCTGCTCGACGTCGTCGGGCTGGCATCCGCCCTCGGCAAACGGTATCCCTCACAGCTCTCCGGCGGCCAGCAGCAGCGCGTGGGGGTGGCGCGGGCACTGGCCGCCGACCCTCCCGTGCTCCTCATGGACGAGCCGTTCAGCGCCGTTGACCCGGTGGTGCGCGACGAACTCCAGAAGGAGCTCCTCCGCCTCCAGCGGGATCTGGCCAAGACCATCGTCTTTGTCACCCATGACATTGACGAGGCCACCATCCTGGGGGACAAGGTCGCCGTTTTCGCCGTCGGCGGCAAACTGGCGCAGTACGCCACCCCGGAGGAGATCCTGCGCGCCCCCGCGAACGACTTCGTGGCGTCGTTCGTCGGCCGGGACCGGGGGTTCCGGCATCTCGCGTTCAGCCCCTCCGACGGCGTCACGATCCATCCGGTCCGCGCCCTCACGCCCGCGCAACGTGAAGACGACGGCGGGACCGCCCCCGACGACTGGCAGCTGGTGGTTGATGACGGACTGCGTCCCCTGGGCTGGGTGGGGCCGGGCAAGGGCTCGCTGATGGTCCCCGGCGGATCTCTGTTCCGCAAAGGCGACACGCTCCGCCGGGCCCTGGACGCGGCGCTGTCCTCCCCGTCGGGCCTCGGCGTCGCCATCGACGCTGACGGCAGGGTCGCCGGCGTCATCAAGGCCGATGAAGTGCTCGCCGTGATCGAATCGGGCCGCCGCGTCCGGCAAGGCGCGCTCTGATGGACTGGTTCCTGGCCAACAGCGGGCAGGTCTTCACGCTGGCCGGGCAGCACCTTGTCCTGGCCGTCCTGCCGATGATTTTCGGCCTGCTGATCGCCGTCCCGCTGGCGCAGTTCGCCCGGCAGAGCAGCGCCCTGCGCTCCGTCGTGCTGACAGCCTCCTCGCTGCTTTACACCATTCCCTCGCTGGCGCTGTTCATCATCCTGCCGACCGTCCTCGGGACCCGGATCCTGGATCCCACCAACGTGGTGGTGGCCCTCACCATCTACGCCGTCGCGCTGCTGGTCCGGGCCGCCCTCGACGCCTTTGATTCCGTTGACGAGGACCTTCGGCAGGCCGCCGTCGCCATGGGCTTCAAGCCCGTCGCCCGCTTCCTGCAGATCGATCTGCCGCTGTCCCTGCCCGTGCTGTTTGCCGGCCTCAGGGTGGTCTCGGTCAGCAACATCTCACTGGTAAGCGTCGCCGCCCTGCTCGGGATCGGGAATCTCGGGATGCTCTTCACCTCGGGGCTCCAGCGCGACTTCGTCACCGAGGTGGTGGTGGGCATCATCGCCATCCTGGTCCTCGCGCTGCTGATGGACTCCATCCTGGTCCTGGTGGAGCGGCTGCTGACGCCCTGGACCCGGGCGGCCGCAACCCCGGGCGCGGCAACGGAGACAAGCGGCCGTCCCGCAGCCGACCGGCGGGCCGGCGCGGGCATAGCCGAGGCGAAGGCCGGAGGCGGTGCCGCATGAGCAACGTCGTCACGGACACGGCCGACTGGCTCGCCGACCCGGCCCACTGGTCCGGCGGCACCGGGGTACCGGTGCGGCTGGCCGAGCACCTGCAGTACACCGGACTCGTCATGCTGATCGCCACCGCCATCGCCGTTCCGGTCGGCCTCTATGTGGGGCACACCGGCCGCGGGCGGGTCGCCGTCGTCGCACTTGCCGGCGCCCTCCGGGCGCTGCCCACCTTGGGCCTGCTCACCTTGTTCGTGCTGCTGGCGGGCATCGGGCTCATGCCGCCTATCTGGGCCCTCGTGATCCTGACCGTGCCGCCCCTGCTGGCCGGCACCTACGCCGGGATCTCCAGCGTCGACCGGAACGTCGTCGACGCCGCCCGGGCGATGGGCATGACGGAGCTGCAGGTGCTGTTCCGCGCCGAATTCCCCAACGCGCTGCAGGTGATGTTCGGCGGGTTCCGGACCGGCGTGCTGCAGGTGATCGCCACCGTCTCGGTGGTGGCGTACATCAACCTGGGCGGCCTGGGCCGTTACCTGTTCGACGGGCTCGTGCTCTCCGATTTCCCGCAGATGCTGGGCGGTTCGCTGCTCATCGCGGGCCTGGCCATCGCCGTGGACCTCGCCCTTGCCCTTTTCCAGAGGCTCTTCCTGTCCCCGGGTGCCTCTTCCCAGCCGAACCGGAGCCAGCCGGCTGCGGTTGCTCTCACAGACCCCGTGACCGCGGGGACTGTTGTTCAAGGAGGTACGTCATGAAGGAAACCCGCCAAGGAGCCCTCGGCAGACGCGCATTCGGTGGCCTGGCCACCGCTGTGGGCCTGGCCGTGGCGCTGTCCGCCTGCGGAGGGTCATCCGATCCGCTGGCGACGTCCCCGGCCGCGGGCGCGGCAACATCCGGAGCGGGCGCGGCGCTGGTGGTCGGTTCAGCGGACTTCACCGAGAGCCAGATCATCGCCGAGGTCTACGCCGGTGCCCTGAACGCTGCCGGCGTCACCGCGAGCACCAAGCCGAACATCGGCTCACGCGAGGTGTACTTCAAGGCAGTGCAGGACGGATCGGTGGACATCATCCCCGATTACTCCGGCAACCTGCTGCTGCACGTGGACAAGGCCGCCACGGAGGTGTCGGCCGACGACATCGTCAAGGCACTGCCGGCCAAGCTGCCCGAGAGCCTGGGCGTGCTGGAAACGTCCAAGGCCGAGGACAAGGACGCGATGGTAATCACCAAGGCCACCGCCGAAAAATACCAGCTGAAGTCCATCGAGGACATGGCAAAAGTCTGCAGCGAGCTCGTGTTGGGCGCCCCGGCAACCTTCGCCGAGCGCGCCTACGGGCTGCCCGGCCTGAAGAAGAACTACGGCTGCGAGCCCAAGAAGCTTGAGCCGTTCAGCGACGGCGGCGGGGCGGTCACGCTCAAGGCCCTGCTCTCGGACCAGGTCCAGGTGGCCGATATCTACACCACCACACCCTCCATCCCGGACAACGACCTGGTGGTGCTGGAGGACCCGAAGAACAACTTCATCGCCCAGCAGGTCCTGCCCCTGTACAACAAGTCCAAGATGACGGACCAGGCGAGGGACGCCCTCAACTCAGTGTCCCGGGTGCTCACCACCGAGGACCTGATCAACCTCAACCGTGCCGTCAGCGGCAGCCAGAAGCAGAACCCGAAGGATGCCGCGGCGGCATGGCTCAAGGACAAGGGGCTGGCCAAGTAAGGTTTCCCGGCGCTTTACTGACGGCCCCCTGCCGGCAGGGCGCCGGCCGGCAGCGCACCCTTCGACACCACGGCGGCGGCCGGAGCGGACCCGTGCATCGCGGGCGGTCCGGGCGCCGCCGCCGTCGTTCCCGTTGCCCTGCGACGGCCTGTGATCCGCCCGGAACGGCGGGCAGTGCCTGTGAGGCATGTCTCAACAGAAGTACATCCTCCATATGGCATATTTGATGGATGGCAGAATTCAAGCAGTCCACCAAGCTACAAAATGTCCTTTACGACATCCGTGGACCGATCCTTCAGGCCGCCCAGCAGATGGAGGCAGAGGGGCACCGCATCCTCAAACTGAACATCGGGAACCCGGCCCCCTTCGGGTTCGACGCCCCGGACGCGATCCTGGTGGACATGATCCGCCACCTGCCGCACGCCCAGGGCTACAGTGATTCCCGCGGCATCTTCTCCGCCCGCACCGCCGTCTCCCAGTACTACCAGACGCGCGGGATCCAGAACATCCACGTCGATGACATCTACCTCGGCAACGGGGTCAGCGAACTCATCACGATGTCCCTCATGGCACTGCTCAACGACGGCGACGAAGTGCTGATCCCCACCCCGGACTACCCGCTCTGGACCGCCTCCGTGGCCCTGGCCGGCGGCAGGCCCGTGCACTACCTCTGCGATGAGGAGTCCGGCTGGCAGCCGGACCTGGAGGATATGGAAGCCAAGATCACCCCGCGCACCAAGGGCATCGTGGTGATCAATCCCAACAATCCCACCGGCGCCGTGTACCCGGAGGCCACCCTCAAGAAAATCGTCGCCTTGGCCGAGAAGCACGGGCTGGTGCTCTTCGCCGACGAGATCTACGAGAAGATCCTCTACGAAGATGCCGTCCACGTGAACATGGCCGGCCTTACCGGCGACGACGTGCTGTGCCTGACCTTCAGCGGGCTGTCCAAGGCCTACCGGGTGTGCGGCTTTCGCGCCGGCTGGATGGCGATCTCGGGGCCCAAGAAGGCGGCCGCGGACTACCTGGAAGGCATCAGCCTGCTGGCCAACATGCGCCTGTGCGCGAATGTGCCGGCCCAGCACGCCATCCAGACGGCCCTCGGCGGCTACCAGAGCATCAACGACCTGATCCTGCCCGGCGGGCGCCTGCTGGAACAGCGGAACAAGGCTTTCGAGCTGCTCAACGCGATTCCAGGCGTCAGCACGCAGCAGGCCCAGGGGGCGCTGTACCTGTTCCCGCGGCTGGACCCCGAGGTCTATCACATCCGGGACGACGAAAAATTCGTCCTGGACCTGCTCCGCGAGCAGAAGATCCTGGTCTCCCACGGCCGCGCCTTCAACTGGGTCCGCCCGGACCACTTCCGCATGGTCACCCTTCCGAACGTCAAGGACATCGAAGAGGCAATCGGCCGCATGGCGGACTTCCTGAGCCGGTACCGGGGCAACTAGCCTGAGGGCAGGCATTTCGGTTCTGCGGGCAGACTAGCGGAAGAGGTTCTCATGACAGGCGCCGTCACCTTCCAAGAGCATCCGGCTGCAGTCCTGAAGGCCGGAAACGGGTTCAGCCTCAGCGCCGTGGATCCGGACTCCACCCCTGGCTATCCGGGGCGGAAGGCCGACGGCGAGTTGCTCCTGCAGGAGCAGGATGATGACCTCACCCAGCTGCAGGAGAAGCTTTTCGCCGTGTCCCGCTTCGGCGGGACCAGACGCGTCCTGCTCATCCTGCAGGGCATGGATACCGCCGGCAAGGGCGGAATCGTCAAACACGTGATGGGCACCATGAACCCCCAAGGCGTCAAATTCAAGGCCTTCAAGGCGCCTACGCCGGAAGAAAAGTCCTATGACTTCCTGTGGCGGATCGAAAAGGAAGTGCCCGCGGCCGGCCTCATCGGGGTCTTTGACCGCTCCCAGTACGAGGATGTCCTGATCCATCGCGTCCATCGCTGGGCCAGTCCCGACGAAATCGAGCGGCGGTACGCCGCGATCAACGAATTCGAGGCCCGGCAGACGGGAGTCGGCACCAAAATCGTCAAGGTCATGCTGCACATCAGCCGCGGTGAGCAGAAGGAACGGCTGCTGGCCCGGCTAGACGATCCGACCAAGCTGTGGAAGTACAACCACGGCGACGTCGAGGAACGGGCATTCTGGGACGACTACATGGAGGCGTACCAGCAGGCGATCGAGAAGACCCACACGGAGGTAGCGCCGTGGTACGTGGTGCCGGCCAACAAGAAGTGGTATGCCCGCATCGCGGTGCAGCAGTTGCTGCTCGATGCGCTGGGAGGCCTGAAACTGCAGTGGCCTGTTCCGGACCTTGACGTCGATCTGGAACGGCAGCTGCTCGAGCGCTCCTAGGGCAGTCCTGCGGGGGTCAGCCCTCCTGCGCCTGCTGGTCCCGCGCGGCTGCGAGGCGCTTGCGGGCCCCCTCGAGCCACTGCTCGCAACGCTTGGCCAGCGCCTCACCGCGCTCCCACAGCGCCAGCGACTCCTCCAGGCTCGCCCCGCCGGCTTCCAGCTTGCCCACGACGGCGATCAGCTGTTCCCTGGCCTCCTCGTAGCTCAAGCCCTCGATATCGGTGTTCGGTTTGGTCTCTGCTGGCATGTGTTGCTCCTTGCGTGATCCCGGGACCTGTGTCGGACGGGAGTGGTGTGGAATTGCTTTAGCGTTTGCTGCGTGGCGGTGGCGGTTGTCCTGGTGCATCCGCCTGGACGCCGAAGGTTCAGTCGTCGGAGGCCTCCTGGCCGCCGGTGGACTGCGCGGTGAACCTGCCGCCGGCCACACGGACCGTCAGCTCAGTTCCTGCCGGGGCCTGCGAAGGGTGCCGCACTACTTCCCGGGGCGTGCCGGGGACCTCCTGTCCGTCGGCGAGCTGCACGACGGCGTAACCGCGGTCCAGGGTCTTTTGCGGTGAGAGCGCACGCACCTGGGCCTTGAGGTGGACCAGCTGGTCCGCCGCCCGCACCACCGCCGTGTTGATGGCCGCGTGCGACCGGCCCTTGAGCCGTTCGACGTCGTCGAGCCGGGTGCTGATCATGACGTCCGGGGAGGACAGCACCGGCCGGGAGCGCAGGGAGGCGAGCCGGTCCGTCTCCTGCTCCACGAGACGTACGACTCCGCGCCGGAGCTGGTCCCGGGCCTGCTGCACCCTGGCAAGCTCCTCCACGACGTCCGGAACGATCCTCTTGGCGGCGTCGGTCGGGGTCGAGGCCCGGAGGTCCGCCACGTCATCGAGAATCGGCCGGTCCGCCTCGTGGCCGATCGCGCTCACGACGGGCGTTGCCGCGGCGGCGACGGCCCGGATGAGTTCCTCATTGCTGAACGGCAGCAGGTCCTCCAGGGCGCCGCCGCCGCGGGCGATGACGATCACGTCGACTTCAGGGCGGGCATCAAGTTCCCGCAACGCGGCGAGGAGCTGCGCCACGGCAGTGTTGCCCTGGACTGCCACTTCGCGGATCTCGAATTCGACGGCGGGCCAGCGGAGCGCCGCGTTGCGCAGCACATCCTTCTTGGCGTCGGAATCGCGGCCGGTGATCAGGCCGATCCGGTGGGGGAGCAGGGGGAGCCGTTTCTTGCGGGCGTCGGAGAACAGGCCCTCCGCCGCGAGGGCCTGGCGCAACCGTTCAATCCTGGCCAGCAGATCGCCAAGCCCCACCGGCCGGATGTCCTTCACCGACATGCTCAGCCGGCCCGTCTTCAGCCAGAATTCGGCCTTGAGCAGCGCCACGACGCGGGAGCCGCGTTCCAGCTGTGTTTCCTGGCGGTCCAGCACATTGGTCCAGACCGAGGCCGGCAGGGAGATCTCCGCATCGATATCCCGCAGCGTCAGGTAGGCGTTGCTGCCGCGCCGGTTCAGTTCGATGACCTGGCCCTCAACCCAGGCCGACGGCGCGCGGTCGATGTGCATCTTGAGCTTCTGGGACAGTACCTGCAGCGGCCAGGGATTGTCCGGACTGGTTTCTGCGGCGGTGGCCGGTACCGTGGTGCCTGCCTTGACGACTTCAGACACGCCTGAACCCCGCGGCGGTGTGTGCCTTGTGCATGTGCGTGCTTGTCCTTTGCCAGGGCCGGGCAGCCGGCCGAACGCTCCCCAGAGAGGATGACCGGCCGACAGCGGGAATTTGTCTGTTCAACTCTATCCATAGCTCTACCACTAGGGCCGGACTTTATGGCACGCTCGGCAGCCCCCGTAGGATGGACTCATCCCCACGACTTCCTAGGATTCTCTTGCGTACATTCGTTTCGGCCGTTGCCGTGCTTATCGGGCTCGCGATGGCGGCCGTCGCCGTTCCGGCCATCTGGGTGGACCGGAACATCGTCCAGGAAGACGGATTCGTTGCACTGGCCGCTCCGCTGGGCAAGGATCCGGTGTTCCAGCAAAGGCTGGCCGCGGCCGCCGTCGGCAGCCTCGGCGCCTCCGAGCAGCTTCCTGGATCGATCACCGAACTGGTCCGACCGATCCTCGAAAACACGGCCCAGTCACTGACGAGCGTGCCGGGCTATCCCGAGGCCTGGGCGGAAACGCTGCGCAAGAGCCACCGGCTGAGCGTCGTCGACCCCAACAGCTTGCCTGCCGAAGCCGGCGGGGCCGCGTCCCTGACCCTGGACGTCGCGCCGCTGGTGGGGCTGGTGGCGAAGCAGGTATCCGAGGCGACCACCGTGCCGCTGGAGGCGCCCGGGCAGGTGCTGATCAGTGTCGGGAGTTCCGAGCAGCGCCAGCTCGTCGAGAGGATCGCCGCCTACGCGCCGCTGGGCTACGCCGTGGCCATCGGGGCGGGTATCGCCTTCCTGCTGGCCTTTGTTGCTGCCCGCCGGCGCTGGACAGTCCTTGCCGGCGCCGGGGTCGGGGCCCTTGTGCTGGCGGGGGTCTGGAAACTGGCCTCCGGTGTCGCCGGGGCGGCGGTGTCCGCGGCGTCCAGCGGCAACGAGGTGGCGGAGCTTTTCAAGCGCGAGTTTGTCTCAGCGTCCACGGCCAGTTTCGACCAGTGGATCCTGGCCACCGCGGTGGCCGGCGTCGCGCTGCTGGGCCTGGGCACCGTGCTCCGCGTCGTCGGCGGACGCCGGCACGTCCGAACCGCGCTCAAAAACAGGCGCCATTGATCACCGGTAGCATTGGAGCATGACCACCACCGCAGTTTCCATTCCGATGCCAACCGTTCCGCGCCGGCGGCGTTCGCCGGAAGAGGTGCTGGCGGCGGCGCCCGTCGCCGGTCCCAAAAAGGTGCTGCTGGCCGCCCCGCGCGGCTACTGCGCCGGCGTGGACCGCGCAGTTATTGCGGTGGAAAAGGCCCTGGAACACTACGGTCCGCCGGTCTACGTGCGCAAGCAGATCGTGCACAACGTGCACGTGGTCAGCTCCCTCGAAGAGAAGGGCGCGATCTTCGTTGAAGAGACGGACGAGGTCCCCGAGGGCGCCCTCGTGATCTTCTCCGCGCACGGGGTCTCGCCCGCAGTGGTCCAGTCCGCCGAGGACCGCGGCCTGCGGACGATCGACGCGACCTGCCCGCTGGTGACCAAGGTCCACCGCGAGGCCGTCCGCTTCGCCAAGGACGACTTCGACATCCTGCTGATCGGCCATGACGGCCATGAGGAAGTCGAAGGCACCGCAGGCGAAGCGCCCGAGCACATCCAAATCATCAACGGCCCGCATGAGGTCGACAAGGTTACGGTCCGGGACCCGGAGAAGGTCATCTGGCTTTCCCAGACCACCCTCAGCGTGGACGAAACCATGGAGACGGTCAGGCTGCTGAAAGAGCGCTTCCCCACCCTGCAGGATCCGCCCAGCGATGACATCTGCTACGCCACCACCAACCGCCAGGTGGCCATCAAGAAGATCTCGCCCCAGGCAGACCTCGTGATCGTGGTCGGGTCGGCCAACTCGTCGAACTCCGTCCGCCTCGTGGAGGTGGCGCTGGAGTACGGTGCCAAGGCCTCCTACCGGGTCGACTTCGCCAACGAAGTGTACGAGGCCTGGTTCGAGGGCGTCGCCACCGTGGGTGTGACGTCGGGAGCCTCCGTCCCCGAGGTGCTGGTCAAGGACGTGCTGCGGCTCCTGGCCGACTATGGCTACGGATCCGTCGAGGAAGTCGTCACAGCCGAGGAAGACCTGCTCTTCTCCCTGCCGAAGGAGCTCCGGGCCACCCTGAAGCAGGCCGGCGACGTCACCCGTGCCCTCGGCGGCCGCGGCGCCCGTCCCGCCAGGACCTCCTAGTTCCCAGGCGTCCGCAAGCGCGTCGGCCGGAGTACCGCGCGGCCGGACGTGCCGCGCGGCGCTCCTAGGCCGCCGATTCTTCGGAGTCCTCTCCGGACTCGCTCCGAGCATGCTGAGCCGACTGCAGTTCCGGGGCCGCCACCGAGCGAGGCGTGACCTCGACGGCCACGGGAGTCGTCAGCCCCGCGGCGTCGAGGGAGTTAAGCTTCCTGGCGGTCGGCAGGACCCTTGCCTCCAGGGTGCCGACCATTGAGTTGTAGCGGTCCACCGAGGTTTTCAGCGAAGTTCCCAGCTTCGTGACGTTCTCGCCCAGCGTGCCCATCCGCTCATAGAGCTGGTGGGCGAGCTCGAAGAGCTCGCGGGCGCTGTCCGTCAACACGTCCTGGCGCCAGGTGAACGCGACCGACTTCAGGACCGCCAGCAGGGTTCCGGGCGAGGCAAGCACCACGTTCTTGGACAGCGCGTAGTCCAGCAGGGCCGGGTCCGCCGAGAGCGCAGCCGCCAGGATGGACTCCGCCGGCAGGAAGCACACCACGAGCTCCGGGGAGTTGCCCGGGATGTCCCAGTATTTTTTGTTGCTGAGCGCGTCCACATGGGCCTTGAGGGCCTTTGCGTGGGCTACGAGCAGCGCCTGCTGTCCGTTGAGCCCGTGCTGGGGGCTGCGCTGTCCGGCGGCGCCGAGCTCCTGGGCCTCCAGATAGGAGGCAAGCGGAACCTTCGCGTCCACCACAAGCTGCTTCGCTCCGGGAAGCTGCACGACGAGGTCGGGCCGGAGGCTGTTCTCGGTGGCGGCGCTGTGCAGCTGTTCATGGAAATCGACATGCCGCAGCATTCCGGCCGCTTCCACGACGCGGCGCAACTGGACCTCGCCCCACTGGCCGCGGGCACTGTTGGACCTCAGCGCCGATTCCAGGGCGTGCGTCGAGCGCAACAGCTGCTCATCGGACAGACGGGCTTCCTGCAACTGCTGGGCCAGCTGCCCATACTGCTCCAACCGGTCGCGCTCCAGCAGCGACACCTGCTGCTGCACGGCGGTCAGCTTCTCCGCCACCGGGGCCAGCGCCCGCAGCACACTGCCGTCCTGGGTCCGTGACTCGCCCAGCTCACGGTTCTGCGCCGCGAGAAGGCGCCTCTCGGCGTCGGCTGCTGCAAACTGGGCGTTGACCTCGGAGAGCCGGGCCGAAACACCGTCGAAGTCCTGCTCGACCAACCGGTAACGGCGATGGAGCAACACATAAACGAAGGCTGCGCCGGCAACGGCGCCCACGAGCAACATGAGCAGGGCAAGAATTAATGCAAAAGCGTCCATGACTTCACTCTGGCACGCCCCGGTGACAGTTTCGGCACCGACGCACGGCACGTGCACGCCCCGACGCAAAGGGATTCCCGCGAGGATCCCCGGCCGCAGCGGGTAGAATGTATGCTCGTGGCTCTTACTATTGGCATCGTCGGACTGCCCAACGTCGGCAAATCAACTCTTTTCAACGCACTGACACGCAACCAGGTGCTCGCAGCGAACTACCCGTTCGCCACGATCGAGCCCAATGTCGGTGTCGTGAACCTGCCCGACCCCCGGCTTGAAAAGCTCGCCGGCATCTTCGGCTCCCAGCGGCTGTTGCCCGCACCGGTGTCCTTCGTGGACATCGCCGGGATCGTGAAAGGCGCCTCGGAGGGTGAAGGCCTGGGCAACAAGTTCCTCGCCAACATCCGTGAGGCCGAGGCAATTGCCCAGGTTGTCCGTGTGTTCGATGACCCCGACGTCATCCACGTTGACGGCAAGGTCGACCCCCGCTCGGACATGGAGACCATCAACACCGAGCTGATCCTGGCCGACCTTCAGACCATCGAAAACGCCATTCCCCGGATCGAAAAAGAAGTCAAGATCAAGAAACGCGAAGCTGCCGAACTGGCCGCCATCAAGGCGGCCCAGGCGGTGCTGGAGCGTGGCGACACGATCTTCTCCTCGGTCACGAGCGACAAGCTGGAGATGGAGCACCTCAAGGAGCTCAGCCTCCTGACCGCCAAGCCCTTCATCTATGTCTTCAACGCCGACGAGGGAATCCTGGGCAGCCCGGAAAAGCAGGAAGAACTGCGGGCCATGGTTGCCCCGGCGGATGCCGTCTTCCTCGACGCCAAACTCGAGTCCGACCTCGTCGAGCTGGACGAGGAAGAAGCCCGCGAGATGCTGGAAATGAACGGCCAGGACGAGTCCGGTCTTGACCAGCTGGCCCGCGTCGGCTTCCACACCCTCGGCCTGCAGACCTACCTGACCGCAGGACCCAAGGAGACCCGCGCCTGGACCATCCGCCAGGGCGACACCGCTCCGCAGGCCGCCGGCGTGATCCACTCCGATTTCCAGCGTGGCTTCATCAAGGCCGAAGTCGTCTCCTTCGATGACCTGGTGGAGGCCGGTTCCATGGCGGAAGCGAAGGCCCGCGGCAAGGTCCGGATCGAAGGCAAGGAATACGTCATGGTCGACGGCGACGTCGTTGAGTTCCGCTTCAACGTCTGACGGCCTGGTGCCTGACAAGTAATTAAGGATTAACTCGAGGAGCCCCGATTTCTGAATCGGGGCTTTTCCCGTTCCACGCCGCTTTTATCGGGATCCGGCCGTTAATGTTGTTTTCTGCATTTGTATCGGGGGCTCGGCCAAATGTTGCAGCTCGGTAACGAACTTTACAGCGGGACGACTTTCGTCGCACAAATCAACAGTCGGGGTTTACGCTTCACCCATGTGATACGTGCCACACTGGGGGGAGGTGGGACGTTTGACCGGTGCCTGGGGCGCCGGTCTCGTCCAGACCACAGAAACTAGGAGGCGGAATGCGCTTGGGTCGTATTTCTAAGGCGGTGGGCGTGGCGGCAGCGGCTGTCCTCGCCCTCAGTGCCTGCGCCGGCAACAGCGGCGGGACAACCCCGACGGCTGCAGCGGCAGCAAGCAAAAGCGGCGGGTCGGCAACAGTTGTCGAGGTGAACGCATTCAACACGTTTAACCCCAACACCGCCGTCGGCAACACTGA
>JAODMV010000379.1 GCA_025464875.1 Arthrobacter sp.
CGGCACCGGCACCGGCACCGGCGTAGGGCGTACGACGTCCCCGGGCGGGCCCCCTCTGTGCGGCACCATCGGAACCGAAGGCCGTCGTCGCGGGCGAAGGATCCACCGATTTGCCGCATACGGCCGGGCCGGGCCGAGCGGTAGCGGCCCTTTGTGGCAAATGGCTGCGCCGGGCCGGCCGTCAGTACGTCCGTGCGTCCGGCCCCCACGGGAGGTGCGGGATACTTAAGCCATGCAGACTTCGGGCGCCAGCCGTTCCTCCTCCGGGCAACCACGCAGGATCGTTCTCCTGGGCTCCACCGGTTCCATCGGCACGCAGGCGATTGACGTCGTCGACGGCGCCCCGCACCTTTTTGAAGTCGTGGCGCTCAGCGCCGGCGGCGGGAACCCCGAACTCCTGGCGCGGCAGGCCGTGCACACCCGGGCCCGGGCCGTCGGCATCGCCAGCGGCGAGGCCGGGACGCTGCGGACCCTGATCGACGACGCCGCCCGCGCCGCCGGAGTGACCGGATACCGACCGGAAATCATCAGCGGACCGGATGCTTCCACCCGGATCGCGGAGATCGACGCCGAGGTCGTGCTCAACGGCATCACCGGCTCGATCGGCCTGGCGCCCACCCTGGCGGCGCTGAAATCCGGGGCAACCCTGGCCCTGGCCAACAAGGAATCCCTGATCGTGGGCGGCTCGCTGGTCAAGGCAGCGGCAAGCGAAGGCCAGATTGTCCCGGTGGATTCGGAACACTCCGCGATCGCCCAGTGCCTGCGCTCCGGCACTGCCGCCGAGGTGGACCGGCTGATCCTGACCGCGTCCGGCGGCCCGTTCCGCGGCAAGACGCGGGAGGAACTGCACGGCGTCTCCCCGCAGGACGCCCTGGCCCACCCCACCTGGGACATGGGCCTGATGGTCACCACCAACTCCGCCAGCCTGGTCAACAAGGGACTGGAGGTGATCGAGGCGCACCTGCTCTTCGACATCCCGCTGGACCGGATCGACGTCGTGGTCCACCCGCAGTCCGTGATCCACTCCATGGTCCAGTTCATCGACGGCTCCACGATTGCCCAGGCCTCCCCGCCGGACATGCGCCTGCCGATCGCCCTGGGCCTCGGCTGGCCGGACCGGGTGCCGCAGGCGGCCCCGGCCTGTGACTGGACCAAGGCCACCAGCTGGACCTTCGAGCCGCTGGACACCACCGCCTTCCCCGCCGTCGGCCTCGCGAAGGACGCCGCGAGGCAGGGGAGCACCTTCCCGGCCGTGTTCAACGCCGCCAACGAGGAGGCCGTGACGGCATTCCACGCGGGCCGGATCCGCTTCACCGACATCGTGGATACCATCGAAGCCGTTCTCAGCGAACACACAGCCTCCTCCGGGCTGACGGTCGAGTCAGTGCTGGAGGCTGAAAGCTGGGCACGCGCCCGGACCCACGAACGTTTGGCTGTTAGCAGCGTCTAAATCTCTTGGCAGTGTCACAGCGAGAAGTCTCTAGGAAGCAGCAGATCAAAGCATGAGTCCCGTCCTCCTCTTCATCCTCGGCGTCGTCTTCGTGGCGATCGGCATCGCCGTCTCCATTGCCCTGCACGAAGTGGGGCACCTGGTGCCGGCGAAGCTGTTCAAAGTCCGGGTCACCAAATACATGATCGGCTTCGGGCCCACGCTCTGGTCCAAGCGCAGGGGCGAGACCGAGTACGGCGTCAAGGCCATCCCGCTGGGCGGTTACGTGTCCATGATCGGCATGTACCCGCCGAACAAGGGCGACGGCACGGTCCGCGCCTCCAGCACCGGCATGTTCCAGTCCCTGGCCTCCGACGCCCGCTCGCTGGCCCACGAGGAAATCGGCCCCGGCGACGAGAACCGGGTCTTCTACCGGCTCCCGGTCTGGAAAAAGATCATCGTCATGCTCGGCGGCCCGGCGATGAACCTGCTGATCGGCGTCGCGCTGACGGCCGTGCTGTTGATGGGATTCGGCGTCGCGGAGCAGACCACCACCCTCGCCGATGTCTCCAAATGCCAGGTCAAGGCCGGAGAGACCGTGGACCCGGATTCCGCCGGCTGCAAGCCCACACCCGCGGCAGCCGCCGGCCTCAAGCCGAACGACGTCATCACCTCCTTCGACGGCAAGGCCGTCACCAGCTGGGACGAACTCACCGGCTGGATCCGCGCCTCGGCGGACCGGGAGGTCAGCATCACGGTGGAGCGCGACGGCGCCACCGTCACCACGGCGGTCACCCCGGTGCTCTCCGCGCGGCCGGTGATCGGCGACGACGGCCGGCAGGCCCAGGGTGCCGACGGCAAGCTCCAGTACCAGGACGTCGGATTCCTCGGCGTCGGGGCGCAGACCACCTTGGTGCCGCAGCCGGCGTCGTCCGTGCTGCCCATGGCGGGCGAGAACATCAAGCAGGTTGCCGGGGTGGTCCTGAATCTGCCGGCGCGGGTGGCCGGCGTGGCGAAGGCCGCCTTCAGCGAGGAGCCCCGCGATCCCAACGGTCCCATCAGCGTGGTGGGGGTGGGCCGCGTGGCCGGCGAGGTCGCCGCCATGGAGCAGGTTCCGCTGCAGTCCCGGCTGGGTGCCCTGGTGGGCCTGCTGGCCGGGCTCAACTTCGCCCTGGCGGTCTTCAACCTGATTCCGCTGCTGCCGCTTGACGGCGGCCATGTCGCCGGGGCGCTGTACGAGGGCGCCCGGCGCCGGATCGCCAAGCTCCTCGGCCGCCCCGATCCTGGCGCGTTCGACATCGCCAAGCTGCTGCCGGTGACGTATGTGGTGGCGGTGCTGCTGATGGGCATGGGCGCCTTGTTGATCTACGCGGACATCGTCAAGCCGGTCAACCTCTTCGGCTAGCCAGCCGGATACCGCTGACCGCGGATTATCAGCCCCCAAAGGGTGATTTTTGCTAATCAGCTCAGAATGATTGATTATGCAAGATCACCCCTTTAGGCTGGGGGCATGTACGTTCTGACGATCGACCAGCGCGGCAGCAGTACCGACGTCGACCGCGTCCCGGGGTTCCTGGCGGAGCTGGCCGGGCTCTCCACCGCGGGGCGCTTCGAGCGCTCGGTCGGCGACGAAGTCCAGGGCGTGGTGGAACGCCCGGAAGAAGTCGTGGAGATTGCCCTCCACGCCCTGCGCAGCGGGCGCTGGTATGTCGGGATCGGGGTGGGCCCGGTGGATCTGCCCCTGCCCGCGAGCCCCCGGGAGGGCTCCGGCCCGGCCTTCGTGGCGGCCCGGCTGGCGGTCGAACGGGCCAAATCGGCGGCCGCCCATGTGCCGCTCGCAGTCGTCTCCGGCGGCCTCCGGAGGGGAGGGGCTGCGCCGTCCCCGGAGGATTCCGCCGGCGCCACGGCGTGCGCCAACGCCGAGGCCGTGCTGCGGCTGATCGGACGGCTGGTCCAGGACCGGACCACGGCGCAGTGGAAGGTCGTGGATGTCCTGCGCGCGGTGCAGCAGGGGCACACCGGCACCCACGGCACGCAAAAAATAGCGGCCCGGAAACTCGGAATCACCGAACAGTCGGTGAGCCGTGCGCTCCTGCGGTCCGGCTGGCAGGAAGAATGGGCGGCGAGGCCGGCTGCGGCACTGCTGCTCGAACTCGCGGACGGCGTCATCACCGGCACGGACGCCGGCACCGGCACCGGCACGGACGCCGGCACCGGGGCCGCGGCGGGCCGCACCCGGGAAGCCCCAAGCAGCAACACAGAAGGAGACCGGTGAACGCCCTCTGGATCACCTTGGCCCTGCTCGTCGCCGGATTCGGCGGCTGGCCGGTCACCGCCCTCGTCTTCCGGCTTGCCCGGACCATTGATGAGCGGACCGGCGCCGCCGGCACAGGCACAGGCACCGCCGCGGACGACCCCGCGGCCGACGTCACCGTCGATCCTTCCACCCCGCAGCCGTCGCCGGACCAGCCGGCAGACCAGCCGGCATCCGAAGCGGCACCCGAGGCGGCAGCCGAAACGATCAGCAGCCCGGGCGTCCTCCGGGGCGGCGCGATCATCGGCATCCTCGAGCGGCTGGCCGTCTGCCTTGCCATCCTCGCCGGCCAGCCGGTGGCCATCGCCTATGTGGTGGCCGTCAAGGGCTTGGGCCGGTTTGCCGAGCTGAAGGGCACGCCGGTGGCCGCCGAACGGTTCATCATCGGGACCCTGACCTCCATGCTGTGGGCGGCAGGCGTCGCGGCGCTGGCCAAGGTCGTCTTCCTCGGCTGAACAGCCGCCGATCTCCGCAGCGCGACGCGCCCTGCGGCGCCCGGCAAGGGCGCTGCTGGCCGGGCCCGGATGGGAACAGGGCAGACGGGGCGATAGTGTATCCATATGACTGTTTTTGCTGTGGAGTACGTATACGACGCCGAATCCGCCGAAGCCCGCGATGCCAGCCGCCCGGCGCACCGCGAATGGACCACACGACTCGCCCAGGAGGGCGCGATCCTCGCCAGCGGCCCTTACGGGGACGGCGCGGGCGCGCTGCTCATCTTCAAGGCGGCCGATGAGACGGCCCTGAACGAGATCCTCAAGCAGGATCCGTTCGCGGCCGCGGGCGTCATCTCCGGTACGCGCACCGCCGAGTGGACCCCGCTGACCGGCCTCCTGGCCGAGCACATCGCCTAGCCCTCCCGCCTACAGACCATCGATCGACACTTCGATAAACAAGGAGTCCACGTGACCTCGGTCAGCCTGGGTATGCCGTCAGCGCCGCCCCCCGTTCTTGCCCCCCGCCGGAAGACCCGCCAGATCAAGGTCGGCTCCGTCGGCGTCGGCTCCGATTCCCCCATCAGCGTGCAGTCGATGACCACGACGCCCACCACGGACATCAACGCCACGCTGCAGCAGATCGCCGAGCTGACGGCCTCGGGCTGCGACATCGTTCGGGTTGCCTGCCCGTCCGCGGACGACGCCGAGGCGCTGCCGATCATCGCCAAGAAGTCCCAGATTCCGGTGATCGCGGACATCCACTTCCAGCCGAAGTACGTCTTCGCCGCGATCGAGGCCGGCTGCGCCGCGGTGCGGGTGAATCCCGGCAACATCCGCAAGTTCGATGACCAGGTCAAGGAAATCGCCCGCGCCGCCAAGGATCACGGCACCTCGATCCGCATCGGCATCAACGCGGGATCGCTCGAGCCCGGAATCCTGAAGAAGTACGGCAAGGCCACCCCGGAAGCCCTCGTGGAATCCGCCGTCTGGGAAGCCTCGCTGTTTGAAGAGCACGGCTTCCACGACTTCAAGATCTCGGTCAAGCACAATGACCCGGTCATCATGGTCGCCGCCTACGAGATGCTGGCCGAACAGGGCGACTGGCCGCTGCACCTTGGTGTCACCGAGGCCGGGCCGGCCTTCCAGGGCACCATCAAGTCCGCCACCGCCTTTGGCGCCCTGCTGTCCCGCGGCATCGGCGACACCATCCGCGTGTCGCTCTCCGCGCCGCCGGTGGAGGAAATCAAGGTGGGCAACCAGATCCTGCAGTCGCTCAACCTGCGCCCGCGCAAGCTTGAGATCGTCTCCTGCCCTTCCTGCGGACGCGCCCAGGTGGACGTGTACACGCTGGCGGAGCAGGTCACCGCCGGCCTGGAGGGGATGGAGATCCCGCTGCGGGTTGCCGTCATGGGCTGTGTCGTGAACGGTCCCGGCGAAGCCCGCGAAGCCGACCTCGGCGTCGCTTCGGGCAACGGCAAGGGCCAGATCTTTGTGAAGGGCGAGGTCATTAAGACTGTCCCGGAGAGCCAGATCGTTGAGACACTGATCGAAGAGGCGATGCGCATCGCGGAAGAGATGGGGGAGGCCGATGGCGAAGATGCTGTCAAGGGTAGCCCCGTGGTTAGCGTCTCGTAAGGACGGCGACGCTCCCGGCGTCGCTGTCCGTGTCCTCGGTGGCTCGGACACCAAGCAGTTGTTGGCACTGGCCGAGCAGGACGTTGTGGCCAATGTCTTCATGCTCGCCCATCTGAAGACGGCCGGATCTGCGTCCCCCACGCCCGGCGGCGCCAGCATACTCGGCGTCTTCGACGGCGGCACGCTCCTGGGCGCGTGCTGGGCCGGTGCCAACCTGGTTCCGGTGCAGCTGGACCCGGAACTGGCAGGCCTCGTGGCGGTGGCCGCCCACCAGTCGGGGCGCCGATACGCCTCGATCTTCGGCTCTGCCGCAACGGTGATGGCGATCTACTCCCGGCTGGAACAGCTTGGCCAGGCCGCTCATGAGATCCGCGAGGACCAGCCCCTGATGACGATCTCGGGACCGCCCGCGGTCCGGCCGGATCCTGCGCTGGGGTTCGGCCGCCTCGCGGACTTCGACAAGATCCTGCCCGCCTGCGCGGCGATGTTCGAGGAGGAAGTCGGCTACTCGCCCTACCTCGGCGGCAGGGAGTACTACAGCCGCCGGGTCAAGGGACTGATCCGCCAGGGGCATTCGCTGGTGCATCTGAACCCGGACGGCGAGGTGGTCTTCAAGGCCGAGCTCGGCGCGGTCACGTCGGAGGCGACGCAGGTCCAGGGCGTCTGGATGAACCCCGAATACCGCGGACGGGGCCTCAGCGCCGGCTACATGGCCGCCGTCGTGGTCCTGGCCCAGAGCCTGGCGCCGATCACCAGCCTCTACGTCAACGGCTTCAATACCCGGGCCCGCGCCACCTACGAGCGGGTGGGATTCCAGCAGGTGGGCACCTTCGCGACGGTGCTGTTTTAGGCGCCGCTTTCAGGCGCTGGCCGGCCAGGACGGCCCCGGCAATTATCCGGGTGCCGACTCTTGACCAGCCGGTATCGGCCAGGGGCTTCCGCCGGCTGTGGCGTGGCTCTCCTGAGCCCGGGGCCGGGAGGTCGCGGACCGCGGACTGCGGGCTGATTCTTGACGGTAGATTAGTACGTAGACAATTCCCGTACTTTCCCTCGTTTACCCCGCACCTCCCCAGAAACGGATACCTATCTAGTGGTCCTTCGACTCTCCAAGCTGTTCCTGCGCACCCTGCGTGAAGATCCCGCCGACGCCGAAGTGGCCAGCCATCGGCTCCTGGTCCGTGCCGGATACATCCGCCGGGCCGCGCCGGGAATCTACACCTGGCTGCCGCTGGGGCTGAGCGTGCTGCGCAAGGTCGAGGAGATTATCCGCGAGGAAATGACCGCCATCGGCGCGCAGGAAGTCCACTTCCCGGCCCTGCTGCCCAAGGAACCCTACGAGGCCACGAACCGCTGGACCGAGTACGGCGAGGGCATCTTCCGGCTCAAGGACCGCAAGGGCAACGACTACCTGCTGGCCCCCACCCACGAGGAAATGTTCACCCTCCTGGTCAAGGACCTGTACTCCTCGTACAAGGACCTGCCGCTGAGCATCTACCAGATCCAGAACAAGTACCGCGACGAGGCACGCCCCCGGGCAGGCCTGCTGCGCGGCCGCGAATTCATCATGAAGGATTCCTACTCCTTCGACGTCGACGACGCCGGACTGGACGCCAGCTACGAGGCCCACCGCGGGGCCTACCTGAAGATCTTCGAGCGCCTGGGCCTCGAGGTCATTCCGGTGGCCGCCACCGCCGGCGCCATGGGCGGCTCCAAGAGCGAGGAATTCCTGCACCCCACCGAGATCGGCGAGGACACCTTCGTGCGCTCCGCCGGCGGCTATGCGGCCAACGTCGAGGCCGTCACCACCGTGGTCCCCGCGGACATCGACTTCAGCAATGCCCCGGCTGCGGAAGTCCGGGATACCCCGGACACCCCGACCATTGACACGCTCGTCGACGCCGCCAACGTCCTCGTTCCGCGTGCAGAGTCCGACGGCGGCGCCTGGACTGCTGCTGACACGCTCAAGAACGTCGTCCTCGCCGTGACGCTGCCGACCGGGGAACGCCAGATCGTCGTCATCGGCGTGCCGGGCGACCGCGGCGTCGACCTCAAGCGCGTCGAAGCCAACATCGGTTCCTTCCTCCCGGTCGCGGGCGAGATCACGATCGAGGCCGCCAACGACGAAGACCTCAAGAAGAACCCGCTCATCGTCAAGGGCTACCTTGGCCCGGGCCTGTCCCTGGACGCGCCCCTGCTGGGCGCCGAGGGTTCCGCCAAGCTGCTCTACCTTGTGGACCCCCGCGTCGTTCGCGGCTCCACCTGGATCACCGGCGCCAACGAGGCCGGCCAGCACGTGTTCGGCCTGGTCGCGGGCCGGGACTTCGGCTGGGACGGCGTGATCGAATCGACCGTGGTGCGTGCCGGCGACGAGGCCCCGGACGGTTCCGGCCCGCTGGAAACCGCCCGCGGCATCGAAATGGGCCACATCTTCCAGCTCGGCCGCAAGTACGCCGAGGCCCTCGACCTGAAGGTCCTGGACCAGAACGGCAAGCAGGTCGTCGTCACCATGGGCTCCTACGGCGTCGGTGTCACCCGCGCCGTCGCGGCCCTGGCCGAATCCAACCACGACGAGAAGGGCCTGGTCTGGCCGCGCGCCGTCGCACCAGCCGACGTGCACGTCGTGGCAGTGGGCCGCGGCGAGGAAATCTTCGCCGCCGCCGAAAAGCTGGCGCTGGATCTGGAGGCCGCCGGCCTCGAGGTCATTTACGACGACCGCCCCAAGGTCTCCCCGGGCGTGAAGTTCGGCGACGCCGAACTCGTGGGCGTGCCGACCATCCTCGCCGTCGGGCGCGGGCTGGTGGACGGAGTCGTGGAGATCAAGGACCGCCGGAGCGGAAACGCTGAAAACGTGGCTGTTGAGAAGGCCGTTGACTACGTGGTCAACGCCGTCCGCAACAGCTAACGCGCGCCGTTCTGGGTGGATGTGGTTTCCGGACTTGAGTCGGTTGAACTCGCGACCCTGATCCTTATTGTGGTGGCCGGTTTCGCCGCAGGCTGGGTGGATGCCGTCGTCGGCGGCGGGGGATTGATCCAGCTTCCGGCGATGCTCCTGGTGCCGGGCATCAGCCCGGTGCAGGCGCTGGCCACCAACAAGATGGGTTCCATTTTCGGGACCGCCACCAGCGCCGCCACCTACTACCGTCGGGTCCGTCCGGACCTGCGCACGGCCCTGCCCATGGCCGTGATCGCCCTGGCCGGCAGCTTCGGCGGCGCGGTGCTGGCGGCCACCCTGCCGGCCGGCGTGTTCAAGCCGATCATCGTTGCCGCGCTCGTCGCTGTTGCCCTGTTCACCGCCTTCCGTCCGAATGTGGGGGAGCTGACCAAGTTGCGGCACGAGGGCCACCGGCACTACGTGGCGGCGTGCGCCATCGGGGCCGTGATCGGGTTCTACGACGGGCTGATCGGCCCCGGAACCGGCTCGTTCCTGGTCATCGCGCTCGTATCCGCCATGGGCTATGCCTTCCTCGAGGCCAGCGCCAAGGCCAAGATCGTCAACATGGCCACCAATGCCGGCGCCCTGCTGTTTTTCCTGCCCCACGGTTCGCTGCTCTGGGGCTTGGGCCTGGTGCTGGGGCTGGCGAACATGGCCGGCGGATACCTGGGCGCGCGCACCGCGGTGAGGCAGGGCAGCCGCTTCATCCGCGTGGTGTTCCTGATCGTGGTGGGGGCGCTGATCGTCAAGCTCGGCCACGACATCTGGCAGGACACGTTCGGCTAGCGGGCTAGTGCCCGGGCGCCGGATCGGCGTAGCCTTTTCCTAAGTGAGCCGGGGAGAACCGAAGGACGCACTCCGCGCCGCGGAGCAATGCGCCTGTAATGCTCGCCGCGGTCCACTTGTTTGATCGGCGCTACTCGCGCTGACGAATCCATCAAAGACAACATCATGTGTGTTCGGGCTGTCCTGAACCTGTCCTTTCGGCGTGGGCTTACGGCCCGACATGCGGACGAAACTCTGACGGATCCCAGCTTTCAGTGGGACAAAGTGTTCCGAAGTTGTGGAGAGTAAGGAGGGAAGCAATGTTTGTCTCCCATGCCAGGCTGGCAGCCGTGACCATGATGGTCACGGGCCTCCTGGCGGCACCGGTTTCCGCGTCGGGTGTGGCCACGGCCGACGCCACCGCGACGTCGACGTTCCTGTCCCAAGAGGCTGCATC
>JAODMV010000003.1 GCA_025464875.1 Arthrobacter sp.
GTACAGGTAGAAGGCGTTGGAGACGCCGTGCCGGCCCGGGCCGCGCTCGATCCGGTCGGAGATCCGCAGCGCGCCCATCTTGTCGCAGATCTGGATGATGTTGTGCTTCTCGTGCGTGGCGAAGGCGACGTGGTGCATGCGCGGGCCGTTTCCGCCGGTGAGGGCGGTGTCATGGACCGTCTGCTTGCGGTGCATCCAGGCGGCGTACGTGACGCCGTCGGAGTCCTTGATGTCCTCGGACACCCGGAAGCCGAGGTCTTCGAGGTAGGCGCGGCCGCGGGGGACGTCGGGGGTGACCTGGTTGAAGTGGTCCAGCCGGACCAGCTCACCGGCGTTGTAAAGGTCGTAACGCTGGGTCAGGCGTTCCACGTGCTCGGTCTCGTAGAAGAACTCGTACGGGAATCCCAGCGGATCCTCGACCCGGACAGCGTCGCCGATGCCCTTGGTGAAGCCGTCCTTCCGGCGTTCGGTGCGGCAGCCCAGTTCCTTGTAGTAGGCCTCGGCGGCGTCCACCTCAGCGGGGGACTTCACCCGGTAGGCGAAGGCGGCGACGGCGGCAAGGGGCCCCTGGCGCAGCACCAGGTTGTGGTGGATGAACTCCTCCAGGGAGCGCAGGTAGATGGCGTTCCCATCTTCCTCCGTGACGTGCAGGCCAAGGACATCCACGTAGAACTCGCGGGACCTGGCGAGGTCGGTGACGACGATCTCCATGTAGGCGCAGCGGACGATGTCCGGCGCTGGAACGGTGGGGGTGGCAACGAAGTCGGTCATGGATGTCTCTCTTCTTCGAGGAGCGGTCGAGGGGGCTGCTGCGGCGCCTAGGCGCCGAATTTGGGCGTGTGGACGCCGCCCAGGGTGATGTGCACGGCCTGTTGGTCGGTGTAGAAGTCGATGGAACGGTAGCCGCCCTCGTGGCCCAGGCCGGAGGCCTTCACGCCGCCGAAGGGGGTGCGCAGGTCGCGGACGTTGTGCGAGTTGAGCCAGACCATGCCGGCCTCGACGTTCTGGGCGAAGCTGTGCGCCCGGGTCAGATCGTTGGTCCAGACATAGGCGGCCAGGCCGTAACGGGTGTTGTTCGCCAGGGCCAGCGCCTCGGCGTCGTCCTCAAAGGGAGTGATCGCGACGACGGGTCCGAAGATCTCCTCCTGGAAAATCCGGGCGTCCGGGGCGACGTCGGCAAACACCGTGGGGGCGATGTAGTTGCCGTCCGGCAGCCCTTCGGGGCGCCCGCCGCCGGCCAGGAGCCGGCCTTCGGACTTGCCGATCGCCACGTAGGAGGCCACCTTTTCGTAGTGCTCGGGGTGGACCAGGGCGCCCACCTGGGTCCTGGGGTCGTGCGGGTCCCCGACGACGATGTTCTTGGCGCGGGCGGCGTACTTCTCGCAGAATTCCTCGTAGATGGGGCGTTCCACGAGGATGCGCGAGCCGGCGGTGCAGCGCTCCCCGTTGAGGGAGAAGACGCCGAAGAGGGCGGAGTCGATGGCGGCATCGAGGTCGGCGTCGGCGAACACGACGCACGGGCTCTTGCCGCCGAGCTCCATGGAGAGGCCCTTGAGGTGCTCCGCGGCGTTGCGGAAGATCGTCTTGCCGGTGGTGGTTTCGCCGGTGAAGGAGATCAGCGGCACATCGGGGTGCTTGACCAGGGCGTCTCCGGCTTCCTCGCCGAGGCCGTTGACGAGGTTGAACACGCCGTCGGGCAGCCCGGCGTCCGTGAAAATCTGGGCCCACAGCGAGGCGGAGAGGGGAGTGAATTCGGCCGGTTTGAGCACCACGGTGTTTCCGGTGGCCAGCGCCGGCGCCAGCTTCCAGGACTCCAGCATGAAGGGGGTGTTCCAGGGGGTGATGAGGCCCGCGACGCCGATCGGTTTGCGGTTGACGTAGTTGATCTGCGAGCCGGGGACCTTCATGGCGTCGTCGAACTGGGCCACGATGAGATCGGCGAAGAAGCGGAAGTTCTCGGCCGCGCGGAGGGCCTGGCCCTTCGCCTGGGTGATGGGCAGGCCGGTGTCGAAGGTTTCCAGTTCGGCGAGGCGCTCTTCCTGGGCTTCGACGGCGTCGGCGATTTTGTTCAGCACGCGGGCGCGTTCGCGCGGCTTCATCTTCGGCCACGGGCCGGTGACGAACGCCTCGCGGGCGGCGGCGACGGCGAGGTCGATGTCTTCCTTCTGGCCGGCGGCGGCGGTGGCGTAGTTTTCGTTGGAGACCGGGTCCAAAACGTCGAAGGTCGCCCCGCCCACGGAATCGACGAATTCACCGTTGATGTAGTGCTGGATGTGCGTGGGCAGGTCCTGGGGAATGTAGTGGGTCTTCGCTGACTCTGCAGTGAACGTCATTGTTTTTCCTTACTGCTGCGGGGCCGGATGGTGGGTCGCTGCGGCCTGGGCCAGATAGGCGTCCAAGGTGGCGCTGCGGTGGAGCCGGGCGGCTTTTTCTATCTCCTCGGCGCTCGCACCGGTCTCTAGCAGCCGAAGCAGCGCCTCGTGTTCGGCCACCGAGTCCTGCGCCCTGCCGGGGACAAAGCGGAACGTGGAGGAGCGCAGCGCGGCAAGGCGGTTCCAGCCGCGGTGCACGAGATCCAGGATGTGCGGGTTGGGACAGTGTTCAAAGAGCACGCTGTGGAAGTCCTGGTTCAGCTGCGTAAAACGTAGGGGGTCGAAATGCTCCAGACAGGCGCGCATCTCCTGGTTCAGGGCGCGGGCGCGGGCAATGTCCGCTTCGCCGATGAGCGGCGCCGACAGGGCGGTGGCCGCACCTTCGATGATGCTCAGCGTCTGCATGGTGTAGAGGTACTCCGTAGGGTCGATTCCCGCCACGGTGGCGCCGACGTTGCGCTCGAATGTCACCAGGCCCTCGGCTTCGAGCCGCCGGATGGCTTCCCGGACCGGGACGACGCTGACGCCCAGGTCCTCCGCGATCTTTGCAAGCACCAAGCGGTAGCCGGGGGAGTAAGCGCCGTCGATGATGCGCGCCTTAATGGCCGCGTACGCCCGCTCGGACTTGCTGCCGGCGGCGGTGGCGACGTCAGTCATGCGCGGTCACCGGTGCTCCTGATGCCGCCCACTCCTCATAGCGTGCCCGCCATTCGGCATTCAGGGGGTAGAGGCCGTCCACGCTGTGGCCTTGCTGCACCATCTCGGTGATGAAGGATTCCTCGCGTTCCTGGGCGATGGAATCGTCCGCGACCTCGGCGGCGAGGGCCGGCGGGATGACGAGGATGCCGTCGGCGTCGGCCACGATGATGTCCCCGGGCTGCACCGTGGTTCCGCCGCAGGCGATGGTGATGTCGGTGTCCCAGGGAATGTGCCGGCGGCCCAGCACGGCGGGGTGCGGGTTGGCGTAATAGGTGGGCATGTCCATCGCGGCCACGGCGGAAAAGTCGCGGACCCCTCCGTCGGTGATGATGGCGGCCGCGCCGCGGACCTGGGCGCGCAGGGCCAGGATGTCACCGATCGTGCCGGTGCCCTTCTCGCCGCGGGCTTCCATCACCAGGATCTCGCCCTCGTTGACGGCATCGATGGCGCGTTTCTGCGCGTTGAAGCCGCCGCCGTGGCTCTTGAAGAGGTCTTCCCGGTTGGGCACGTAACGCAGGGTGCGGGCCGGGCCCACAATCCGCCGCTCGGGGCGGGTGGACGTGAGACCGTCGATGCTGACGTTGTTGAGTCCGCGCCGGCGCAGTTGCGACGAAAGCGTTGCCGTGCAGACGCTCTCCAGCTTGCCCTTCAGCTCGGGGGTCAGCGCGGAGGCCGGTGCCGGGCTGATGGCCGGCAGCCCGGCCGCAGCGCGCGAACCATACGCCTCTTCCCGCTGGACGTCGTCGGCCTTGGGCAGTGCGCCGAAGTCGGCGAACGGCGTCGAGCCTTCCTCGACCCGGGTGAGCAGCCGGCCGCTGCTGCTGCCCGCAGGGCTGCCGTCCGCCGTCGCGCCGGCCTCCACGGTGCTGACCTCCACCTCCAGGACGTCGCCCGGCTGGGCGACGGAGGCGCCGGCCGGGGTTCCGGTGAGGATGATGTCGCCCTCTTCCAGGGTCAGCAGCTGTGAAAGATCGGCCACGAGCCGGGCGAACGGGAAGAGCAGCTCCTCGGTGGTGTCGTCCTGGACCAGTTCGCCGTTGCGCCAGGTCCGGACCCGGAGCCCGGCCGGATCCACCCCGTCGGCAGGGATCAGCCCGGGGCCGATGGGCGTGAAACCGTCGCCGCCCTTGGACCGGAGGTTGGAGCCCTTGTCCGCGTAGCGGAGGTCGTAGACGCCGAGGTCGTTGCTGGCGGTGACCCATTCGACGTGGCTCCAGGCGTCCTCCGGGCCCACCCGGCGCGCCGCTTTGCCGATGATCAGGGCAATCTCGCCTTCGTAGCCGAGGAGCTCGCACCCGGCCGGGCGCTCGACCGCGGAGCCGCTGAGGGCCAGGGAGGACGAGGGCTTGAGGAAATACGAAGGCTGTTCCGGCGTGCGGCCCCGCTGCGCGGCCCGGCTGGGGTAATTGATGTGCACCGCGATGACCTTGCCGGCCGCCGCCAGGGTGCCGTCGTTGACCTGCTCCAAGGGCTGCTCCTCGTCGAGTACGAAATCGTATACGATCACTATGCCCGAGTGGGGGCGGGGCGTCAAGGGTTCTTTTCCTTCGCGTCCGCATAGGAATCGGACCGCCGGGAAGGGTTCGTGGCACGGGCGTGTTAAGGGGAGGAGCGAAGCTAGCGAAGGAGGCGGACGCGGATGGCAAGGATAGCCGTCGTCCTCGGCAGCACCCGGCCGGGCCGGCTCGGAAAAGCGGTGGCGGACTGGGTCTACGAGCGGTCCCGCCAGCGGTCCGATGCCAGCTTCGACCTTCTGGATATCGTCGACTTCAAGCTGCCGTTGCTGGACGAGCCAAGGCCGCCGTCGCTGGGCCACTACGAGCATGAGCACACGAAAGCCTGGGCCGCCGCTGTTGCCCGCTACGACGGCTACATCTTCGTCACGGCCGAGTACAACCACTCCATCCCGGGGGCGCTGAAGAACGCCCTGGACTTCCTGTATGCGGAGTGGAACAACAAGGCCGCGGGGTTCGTCAGTTACGGCGGCGTCGGCGGCACCCGGGCAGTGGAGCACCTGCGGCTCGTCGCCGGGGAACTGCAGATGGCAGATGTGCGGGCCCAGGTGGCGCTGCCGCTCGCCACCGAATTCGAGAACTACCGGACCTTCATGCCGTCCGCGACGGCCGAAAAAGGGCTCGGCATACTCTTTGACCAGGTCATTGCGTGGTCGGAGGCGCTCCAGTGGCTGCGTTCCCGGGGTGATCGGGCTTAAGCGCCCCGGTGCCGCCGGGGCCGCCCGCCGCGGGAGTCATTTCCCGTGGACGGCGCCCTGCTTCTTTTCCGAGCGGTCCAGGTATGCCAGCAGGAGATCGCCGGCGCGGTCCAGCTCGCCGGCCTCCAGCGCCAGGCAGATCTTCTCGTTGTCCGCCAGGTACCCGCGGTAGAAGTGCGCATCCACGGTCGCCTTGTGGAAGAACAGGCGCATTTCGGCCAATACCTGGGACATGATCGTGTTCAGGCGCCGGCTCCCGGCCAGCGCCACGATGGCGCCGTGAAAATGCTGGTTGGCGTTTCCCAGGCCTTCCTCGTCGTTCGCGGCTGCTGCGGCTTTGCCTTCCTCCACCGCGGCGCGGACCGCCGCCACACGCTCGGGGCTCCCCCCGCCGCGGATTGCGCTGACCTCAATCGCCCGCCGCACCGTATAGACGTCATGAACGTCGCCGGCCTCCAGGGTGGCGACAAACACCCCGCGGTTCGGCTGCCGGATAACGAGGCGTTCGCCTGCTAGTTCCGCGAAGGCCTCCCGGACGGTGTTGCGGGAAACGCCCAGCTGTTCCGCAATGGTCGATTCTGTCAGCCGGGCGCCCGGCAGAAGCATGCCCTGTGCCAGCTGCAGGCGCAGTTCGGCCGCCACCCGGTCCGCCACCGAGGGGGCCGCAATGCGAAGCCGAGCGGCGGCTCCCGACATCAAGCCCGCTGCCGGCTCGGACCCGGAATGGGCGGTGCCGGACCGGCCGCGGATTCCTGATTCGGAGCTCGTCATGCTCCCGAATTTACACGATTGTTTTATCGCCGGATTGATGGATTGTTGAACAATCCAGTTTTTTGGTGCATTCTAGAATGGTTAAATCACTGAGACTAGGATCACAATGGCAACCATCGACCTGAACAGCGACGTCGGCGAGTCCTTCGGGCGCTGGACTTTGGGCGACGACACGGCGATGTTCCGCTCTGTCTCAAGCGCGAACGTGGCCTGCGGCTTCCATGCAGGCGACCCGAGCGTGATCCGCCAGACCTGCCGGGAGGCCGTCGCGGCCGGCGTGGCGATCGGCGCCCACGTGGGCTACCGCGACCTGGCCGGTTTCGGCCGGCGCTTCCTGGACGTCGACCCGCTCGAACTCGCCGACGACGTTGTCTACCAGATCGGTGCCCTGCAGGCGCTGGCCGCTGCCGAAGGCGGCCGCGTCAAGTACGTCAAGCCGCACGGCGGGCTCTACAACGCGATCGTCGCACACACCGCGCAGGCCCGCGCCGTCGTCGACGCCGTCAAATCGGTCGATCCGACGCTGCCGATCCTGGGACTGCCGGGCTCGGAAGTGCTGCGCCTGGCCGAGGCCGCCGGCCTCCGCGCCGTGAGCGAGGCCTTCGCGGACCGGGCCTACAACCCCGACGGCACGCTCGTGTCCCGTTCGCTCTCCGGAGCCGTGCTGGAGGATGTGGAGCTCGTAACGGAGCATGTCCTCCGAATGGCCTCCGATTCGGCCGTCCGCACCATCGACGGCTCCATCCTGAAAATTCGCGCAGAGAGCATCTGCGTCCATGGAGACTCCCCGGGAGCCGTCGCCATGGCCGCCGCGGTGAGGGACGCCCTCTCCGGCGCCGGCATCACCACCGCCGCCTTCGTTTAAGCCCGCGCCGGCGCGCCCACTGCGCAGCTTTCCCGGCGCACCCCGCCCGGCTACCGGCACCCCGGAAGTATCCCGCACACTTGGAGGAAAACATGTCCGCACCGCACCAGGCCTCACCGGCCTCCGCCAAAAGGAAGCTGCCGCCCGGCGCCCTGAAGGCCTACATCGCCAGCCTCACCGGCACCTCGCTGGAGTACTACGACTTCGCGATCTACTCGGTGGCCTCGGCCCTCGTGTTCCCCAAGATCTTCTTCCCCAATGACGACGAGTTCGTGGGGCTCCTGCTGTCCTTCTCCACCTTCGCCGTGGGCTACCTTGCCCGGCCCATCGGCGGCATCATCTTCGGCCGCCTCGGCGACAGGATCGGCCGCAAGCACGTCCTCGTGACCACCCTCCTGCTGATCGGTGTCGCCACGGTGCTCATCGGCCTGCTTCCGGACTACTCGGTCATCGGCGTGGCCGCCCCCATCATCCTGGTGCTGCTGCGCCTGGCCCAGGGGATCGGCGTGGGCGGTGAGTGGGGCGGTGCCGTCCTGCTCTCGGCCGAGTTCGGCGATGCCAAAAAGCGCGGGTTCTGGTCCTCGGCCGCGCAGATCGGGCCGCCGGCGGGAAACCTGATGGCCAACGGCGTCCTGGCGCTCCTCGCCGTGACGCTCAGCAACGAAGCCTTCCTCTCCTGGGGTTGGCGCGTGGCCTTCCTCGCCTCCGCCCTCCTGGTGGTCTTCGGCCTGCTGATCCGCCTCAAGCTTGAGGAAACCCCCGTCTTCAAGGCCATTCAGGCGCACGGCGAGCAGCCGAAGGCCCCTATCAAGGAGGTCTTCACCAAGGAACCGCGCGCCCTCGTGGCCGCCGCCCTGGCCCGCGTCGCCCCGGACGTCCTGTACTCCCTGCTCACCGTCTTCGTGGCCGTCTACGCCACCAGGGAACTGGGCATGACCACGAGCAACGTGCTCGGGGCAATCCTGATCGGCTCTGCGTTCCAGCTGCTGCTGATCCCCGTGGCCGGGGCCCTCACGGACCGCTTCAACCGCCGCCTCGTCTACGGCCTCGCCGCCATCGCCACCGCCGCCTTCATCCCGCTGTTCTTCCTGATGATCCAAGGCAAGTCGGTAGCCATGCTCACGGTCGGCATCGTGATCGGCCTGGCACTGCACGCCTTCATGTACGGCCCGCAGGCCGCCTACATCACCGAGCAGTTCCCGGCCCGGCTGCGCTACGCCGGCAGCTCGCTCGCCTACACCCTCGCCGGCGTGATCGGCGGCGCCATCGCCCCGCTCGTTTTCACCGCGCTTTACGGTGCTTCCGGCAACTGGTACCCCATCGCGGTCTACCTCCTGGTGGCCTCCGTGGTGACCGTGGTCGGCCTGGCCCTCGGCCGGGACCCGGACACGGAGGAGGAAGAGCGACTCCTGCAGGAAGCCCGCGCCTGAGCGGCAGGGAACGACGGATCGCAGAAACACTGATTACCGAATTACGGATCGCGGAAAACGGATGATTGAGGCAGCAATGGAAGCGCAGACCGTGCATAAGGTCCGCTCGGTGCGTGCCGTGGGAACACGCGCGGTGCTCGCCGAGCTAGCCGGGACGCAGGACGTCCTCGCCCTGCAGGCGCTGCTCCTCGAGAACCCCCTGCCGGGGCAGCAGGACGTCCTGGCCGCGGCCGAAACGGTCCTGGTCAGGGCCGAGTCGCCGGCCTCGGCGAGGCGCATCGCCGCGCTCCTGCTTCAGCTCGACCTGACGGCGCCGACCCACCGGAACGGCGGTCTGGTGGTCATTGACACCGTGTACGACGGCGAGGACCTCGCCGAGGTGGGCAAGTTGACCGGCCTCGGCACCGGCGGCGTAATCGCAGCCCACACCGGCCAGACCTGGACCGTGGCCTTCGCCGGCTTCGCCCCGGGATTCGGCTACATGGTGGGGGAGAACCAGGCGCTGGAAGTCCCCCGGCGCAGCTCCCCGCGCACCGCCGTCCCCGCCGGGTCGGTCGCGCTGGCCGGGAACTACTCGGCCGTGTATCCGCGCCGCTCACCGGGCGGCTGGCAGTTGATCGGCCGCACGAATGCCAAGATGTGGGACTTGGGCCGGGAGCAGCCCGCTCTGGCCAGCCCAGGGCACCGGGTGCAGTTCCGAGCTGTCCGGGACGCGGTCACGCTGGCATCCGAGCCGGCCGCCGCCGCAGCCGGAGCGGACGCGGCGGCAACTGCGCAGGAGGGCGCCGCTGGCCTGCGGATTGTTTCCCCCGGGCTTCACAGCCTGGTCGAGGACCTTGGCCGGCACGGTCACTCCGGCCTTGGTGTTTCCTCCGCCGGGGCGCTGGACCGGGCCTCGCTGCGCCGGGCCAACCGCCTGGTGGGCAACGACCCCTCCGCGGCCGCCATCGAGACGGTCAGCGGCGGACTCAAGGTCCAGGCCGTCGGCGACCAGGTCCTCGCGGTCGCCGGAGCGCCGTCGGAACTGACCATCGAGGCGCCGTCGGAATCCAATCCTGCGGGGCCCGGAGCGTCAGGGCGGTTCCGCACGGTCCCGATGGCCGCGCCCTTCGCCCTGCGGAACGGGGAAGTTTTGAGCCTCGGCCAGCCGTCCGCCGGGTTCCGCAGCTATGTCGCCCTCCGCGGCGGCGTGGACGCCGCTCCCGTGCTGGGCAGCCGGTCCACGGATACGATGTCCGGGATCGGCCCCGCCCCGCTGGCCGCCGGGCAGCTGGTGGCCTCCGGTGGCGACGCCGAATCCGGCGTGGTCGGAAACCCCGAGTTCCAGCCTGACTTCCCGAGCACCGGCGTCACCGTGCTCGACGTCGTCCCCGGCCCGCGGGCCGACTGGTTCGATGCAGAGGCCCTGGCCGCCCTCTGCGGTCAGGATTGGGAAGTGACGCCGCGGTCGAACCGCGTGGGCATGCGTCTGCAGGGAAACCCGCTGCAGCGCCGCCGCAAAGGCGAACTCCCCAGCGAAGGGACAGTAGCGGGGGCGATCCAGATGCCACCGGACGGCCTGCCGGTGCTCTTCCTGGCCGACCACCCCATCACGGGTGGTTACCCGGTCATCGCCGTGGTGGTGGACCACCAGCTCGACCTCGCGGCCCAGGTCCCGATCGGCGGCAGCATCCGCTTCCGCGTCGCCCCCGAACAGGGTGCCCCCGGACGGCCCGCCGTCGAAAAAACCGCCGCCTCCCCGGCCGCTCCCCCAACGAAAAGCGAGTAACTGATGCGCAAGGTCCTGATCGCCAACCGTGGAGAAATCGCTGTCCGCATAGCCCGGGCCTGTGACGACGCGCAGTTGGCTTCCGTCGCCGTGTACGCCGACATCGACGCGGACGCACTGCACGTCTCCGCCGCGGACGAGGCCTACGCCCTGGGCGGCAACTCCCCGGCGGACACGTACCTGAACATCGACAAGCTGCTGGCGGTGGCGGCGGAGTCCGGAGCCGACGCCGTCCACCCGGGCTATGGCTTCCTCTCGGAGAACGCCGACTTCGCCCAGGCCGTCCTGGATGCCGGGCTTCTCTGGATCGGGCCGACCCCGGAGGCCATCCGCCTGCTCGGGAACAAGATCACCGCGCGGGAGACGGCCGTCCGGGCCGGTGCACCCCTGGTGGCAGGCAGCGACGGTCCCGTGGCGTCGGCCGCCGAGGCCCGGGCCTTCGCCGAACAGCACGGCCTCCCGATCGCCATCAAGGCAGCCTTCGGAGGCGGCGGCCGCGGGATGAAAGTGGTCCGGGCCATGGACGAGGTCGAGGAAGCGTTCGACTCCGCGGTCCGCGAGGCGGTGGCCGCCTTCGGCCGCGGCGAATGCTTCGTCGAGCGCTACCTTGACCGTCCGCGCCATGTCGAGGCGCAGGTGCTGGCGGACGTCCACGGCAACGTCGTCGTCGTCGGAACCCGCGACTGCTCGCTCCAGCGCCGGCACCAGAAGCTCGTGGAGGAGGCGCCCGCGCCGTTCCTCAGCGCCGAGCAGACGCAGCAGATCTACGACGCCGCCAAGGCCGTCTGCCGGGAAGCCGGCTACTCCGGCGCCGGCACCGTCGAGTTCCTGGTGGCGGTCGACGGCACCGTCGCCTTCCTCGAAGTGAACACCCGCCTGCAGGTGGAGCACCCCATCAC
>JAODMV010000018.1 GCA_025464875.1 Arthrobacter sp.
CCGGCCGGGCCGCCGCCGGCAGAGCCGCCGCCGGCCGGGCCGCCGTCGGCAGCACCCGGGGTGAGCCCCAGCAGCTCGGCAGCCTGGTCGTTGTACATCACCACCTGGCCCTTGGGATCAACCAGGATCACGCCTTCCCGCACCGAATGGAGCACCGATTCGTAGTAGGCGAAGAGCTGGGCGAGCTGCTCCGGGCCCCAGCCGCGGGTTACCCGGCGCAGGTACCGGCCCAGCAACCAGGACGCCAGCGAACCGGCAGCCAGCAGCGCCACGCCGACGACCAGCAGCGCTGACAGCCGGCCGGACACGGCCACGTCGACGGTCCCGACCGTCACGCCGGCGGCGACCAGGGCCCGCACCGTGCCGTCGGCATCCTTCACCGGTGCGATGGTCCGGACCGAGGGGCCGAGGGTGCCGGCGGTGATCTCGGTGAAGACCTGGCCTTTCAGGGCGGCGTCGATGGAGCCGATGTACGGCTTTCCCAGTTCCTCGTTCCGGGGGTGGGTCCACCGGGTCCGGTCGGGCGCCATGATCGTGATGAAATCCGCCCCGGCGTCATCCATCACCTTCAGGGCATAGGGCTGGAGCAGGGCAGTAGGATCAGGGCCGCTCGCGGCCTGCAGGACAAGAGGACTGTTGGCCACGGCCGTGGCGATGCCGGCCATGCGCCGGCCCGCCTCGTCGTAGGCCTGGTCGCGCGCGTCGACGAAGGCGGCGGTGCCGACGACGGCCGTCAGGGCAAGCAGGAACAGCAGGTGTGCCACAAACAACCTGCGGGCGATGCTCCAGCGGTGAATCATCAACACCTTCCATGACCAATATGAACGCAACGGTGATGCGTGTCACGCCGTCATCAATGATGGTGTGACATACAGAACGGACGTGATGGCCCAAAGCCTGTGCCGCACCGACGTCCAGCCTATCCAAGGAGACACTTCATGGCCTCTCAACGAGGAGAGTCAGCTGCACCGGCGCCGCTCAGGACGAAGCGCAAGGGCATCGACAAGTCGCACTACCTCTACATCGCCGTCATCGCCGCCGTCATTCTCGGCGCCGTCATCGGGCTGATGTTCCCCGAAGTCGGGAAGTCCCTCAAGCCGCTGGGCGACGGGTTCATCAAGCTCATCAAGATGATGATTGCCCCCGTCATCTTCTGCACCATCGTGCTGGGCATCGGTTCCATCGCCAAGGCGGCCACGGTCGGCAAGGTCGGCGGCCTGGCCCTGGGCTACTTCATCGTCATGTCCACCTTCGCGCTCGCCATCGGCCTCGTCGTCGGCAACCTGATCCACCCGGGCGACGGCCTCAAGCTCGCCCCCTACGATCCGACCAAGAAGGCGGCCACCGACAGCACCGTCGACTTCCTGCTTGGCATCATCCCGGGTGACATCCCCGTGCTGCCGACGCTCCTCGCCGCCATCCTGGTCGGCTTCGCCCTCCAGAAGATGGGCCCGCAGGGAGCCCCGATCCTGAAGGCCATCGGCCACGGCCAGGCCCTCGTGTTCCGGATCCTCATCATGATCATGTGGCTGGCCCCCGTGGGCGCCTTCGGTGCCATCGCCGCCGTCGTCGGTGCCACCGGCGTGCAGGCCATCGTCAGCATGGCCACCCTGATGGTCGCCTTCTACATCACCTGCGCCCTGTTCATCGTCGTGATCCTCGGCGGCCTGCTCCAGGTCGTGGCCGGCGTCAGCATCTTCCGGCTAATGAAGTACCTCGGCCGTGAGTACCTGCTGATCTTCTCCACCTCCTCCTCCGAAGCAGCCATGCCCCGCCTGATCGCGAAGATGGAGCACATGGGTGTCTCCAAGCCGGTCGTCGGCGTCACGGTCCCCACCGGCTACTCCTTCAACCTGGACGGCACGGCCATCTACCTGACCATGGCCTCGCTGTTCGTGGCCAACGCCATGGGCACCCCGCTGGACCTCGGCGCCCAGGTTTCCCTGCTGGTCTTCATGATCATCGCCTCCAAGGGTGCTGCCGGCGTGACCGGCGCCGGCCTGGCCACCCTGGCTGCCGGCCTGCAGGCCCACAAGCCGGAACTGCTCGGCGGCGTCGGCATGATCGTCGGCATCGACCGCTTCATGTCCGAGGCCCGTGCTCTGACCAACTTCACCGGCAACGCCGTGGCCACCGTCCTGATCGGGACCTGGGTCAAGGAGATCGACGGCGGACAGGTCGAGCGTGTCCTCTCAGGCGCCGACCCCTTCGACGAGCAGACCATGATCGCAGGCCACGGCGAGGCGCAGGCCCCGGCGCAGCCCGTGCAGCCGGCCCAGCAGCCGGTCCCGGCAAACGCCTGAACCTGACTGCTGACAGCATCACAACCCGCTTCACAGAGACGCCCGGCAGCCAAGCTGCCGGGCGTCTTGGCCGTTGCCCTCACCCGGCGTCGGATCAGAAGCGGGTGACCACCGTCCGGCGGGGCGTCCCGGCCTCGTCGTAGTTCAGCGTGCGGACGCCGACGCCGTACAGCTCCGAGAGGTGCGCATCGGTCAGGAGAGCCGCGGCCGGGCCGCTCAGGACGCGCCCGCGGCCCATGAGGACCACCGAATCGGCCAGGAACAGCGCATGTTCCGGGTGGTGGGTGCTGACCAGCAGCGACATTCCCGTACCCCGGAGATCCTTCAGGAGCCGCAGCACGCGGACCTGGTTTTTCAGGTCCAGGCCGGTGGACGGCTCGTCCAGGACCAGCAACGGCGAACCGCACGCCACCGCCCGCGCAATGAGGACAGCTGCTGCTCGCCTCCGCTCAGAGTGGGAAACGGCCGCTCAGCGAGCCCGGCGATCCCCACCTGGTCCATGGCCTGCAGGGCTGCGGACCTGTCGCGGGTTCCGGGGGAGCGGAAGATCCCGATCCGGCGGGCCCGGCCCATCAGCACCATGTCCAGTGCCGGGTAGCCGAAGGTGCTGCCGTGCGCCTGGGGCACATAGCCGGCGGTCTCGGACCGGCGCACGGTCCCGTCCCGCACCGCCAGCAGCCCGGCGGCACAGCGCACCAGGGTGGTCTTTCCGCTGCCGTTTGGGCCCAGCACGGCGGTCACTGAGCCGGCCGGCACGGAGAAGCTGACATCCTGGAACACCCAGTCGTCCGCCGAGTAGCCAAAGCCGGCCCCGCGCAGTTCAAGCACCGTCCCAGATCCTCTCCCGGTTCCGCCGCAGCAGCAGAAAGAAGACCGGTGCCCCGATCAGGGCGGTGAGGACCCCCAGCGGGATTTCCCCGGCCGTGGCGGTGCGTGCAATCGTGTCGATGGCAATGATGTACGCCCCGCCGAGAAGAAATGACACCGGAAGGAGAACCCGGTGGTCCGGACCCACCCACATGCGGGCCAGGTGCGGAATGACCAATCCGACCCAGCTGATGACGCCGCTGACGGCCACCGCGCCGGCCACGACCAGGGCCACGGCCGCCAGGATGGTCCAGCGCAGCGGACGGGGGCGCAGCCCCAGCGAGGCGGCGTCGTCATCGCCGAGGGACAACACGTTGATGCGCCACCGCAGGGCCAGCAGGACGGCGGCGCCGACGGCAACCGGAACCAGCGCCACGGCCACCTTCGCCCACGTGGCGGCGGCGACGCTGCCCAGCAGCCAGAAGACGATGGCGGGCAGGGTCGTGAAGGGGTCGGCCAGGTACGTCACGAGGGCAACCAGGGCGGAAAAGAACGACGCCGTGACAATTCCGCCGAGGACAATCAGAAGCATGTGCGCGCCGCCCCGGCCGGACGTGATGACGAAGAGCAGTGCCAACGCCAGCAGTCCGCAGAGGAACGAGCCGCCGACGAGGACGACGGGTCCCAGGCCCAGCAGCAGGGCCAGCGCGCCCCCGAAGGAGGCGCCGGACGACACGCCGATGACCTCCGGGCTGACCAGGGGATTCCGGAAGACCGCCTGGAGCGCTGCCCCGCCCATTGCGAGTCCGCCGCCCACCAGCAGGGCGACGAGAACCCTGGGCAGCCGGACGAGAAGCACAACGTTTTCCTCCGCGTCGGACACGCCGGAATCGATCGGCACCACCCGGGAAGCGAGGATTTCCAGCACATGTGACAGCGGCACGCTGTAACGGCCGCTTGCCAGCGCGAGTGCCGTCACGGCCATGAGGATTGCCGCTGAAACCAGGCACGGGCCGATGAGGCGGCGCAGGGCCGGTTCCGGGCGGCCGGCAGGGGTCCCGGTGGCCGGGGCCGGCGCCTCACGAAGCATCGAACTGGCGGTAGTTGGCCGACGTGCCATTGACCTCGGTCCACAGGATCTTGTCCGTCGCCGCCGCGCTCGGGCGCTGGCCGTAGAGGAAGTCGAAGTAGTCACCCAGCTTTTCCCTCAGGACCGTGCGGTTTCCGGAGGGGAAGCTGATATCGCTGAGCCAGCGCCACATCAGCGGGGACTCCTGGCTGGGGGGATCCCAGCGGTATCCGCCCAGGGGGACCTTGTAGACCCGGCGGGAACGCGCCGCGGACACGCTTTGCCACACGGGATTGCCGTAAACGTCGCCGGGCATGGCCTCGTCGAAATTCCCCAGCAGGATGATCTCCGGATCCCAGGCCAGGACCTGCTCGATGTCCACGCCCACCAGCCCGCTGCCCTGGACGCCCTGCGGGCCGCTGCCCGGATTGCTGCCGCCGACCAGCTTGATGTAGAAGTCGTTGTAGCTGTCCCTCGCCGCCACTTTCAGTCCGCCGCTGAACCTGTTGAAATAGACGATGCTCGGCCCGGGCGTGCTGCGTGCTGCGGCCTCCGCCTGGATCGCTTTCAGTTCCTCGTCGCTGCGCGCTTTCATCTGCACGGCCCGCTCGGGCCGGCCCAGCATCGCCGCGAAGAGCGAGGTCCACGTGTCCACGTCCTGCTGCGTGCCCGTGAGCGTGATGCCGAGAACCTTCATCCCGGCTTGTTCCAGCGGTGCCGTCAGTTGCGAGTCGCTCCATTGGACGACGACGTCAGGGTCCAGCGCGCGGATGCTTTCGACATTCGGCGTGAAGTCTGTGGTGGCGATGTCGTGCGGAAGGTTCAGGGCCGCCGGGCACATGGTGCCCATGGCGCCGTCGCGCATGGCCACCCACGAGGAGTTGTGCATTCCCGCCAGGTGGCTGGCGCCCTGGTCCACGGCGGCCAGCAGGGAGGCCGCCGGCGCCGCACCCGCACGTTGTACACATGTCTACGCAACTTCCACAGAGGTGACCAGAAGTTCCCGGCCACTAATGATTTCGACATCCGCGCTGCCGCACCGGCACAGCAGGAAGATGTCCTCAAGGACGAAGTCGTTGCCGCAAGCCCGGCATCTGGCCAGGCCCTGCGGTTGGTCAATGGTGAGGGCGGCGCCGGCCAACGGTGTGTCGGCGGATACGAGTTCGAAGCAGAAGCGCACGGCATCCGGCAGGACTCCGCTCAGCGGCCCGATCCGCAGCTTGACGCCCGTGACGGGGCGGCCGCCGGTTCGCTCGAGAACCGCCTCCACAAGACTCTGGGTGATCGAAAGTTCGTGCATGGGCCAATGCCACCTCGTCGTATCAATGTAGGCCTGGGGGCGCAAAGTTCAATACGCCCAAATCGCCGGAAAGACGCGCCCCGCTCACTTGTCTTGGCTGCCCCCGGGGTCGGTAATCCGGGCCGGCGCGGCGCCCCATTTCTCCTCCACATGCCCCCACCGCGACACCGCCAGGGCGCCGAGCCAGGCAAGAAGGAACACGGCTACCAGGACGTATCCCACGGTGCCCAGGTCCAGGCCGGCGACGGCGGCCAGCGGGCCCTGGCTGACCCCCGCCTGTTGGGCCAGGACGGACACCAGTTGCAGGGAGCCGATCATCAGGGCGACGGTGACCGAAAGGCCGGTGATGACCATGTTGTAGTAGATTTTCCGGACCGGACGGGAGAACGCCCAGCCGTACGCGAAATTCATGAAGCATCCGTCAATCGTGTCCAGCAGGCTCATTCCGGCCGCGAACAGGACCGGGAGGGTGAGGATGGCGTACCAGGGCAAGGCAGAGGCTGCCGCCCCGCCTGCCAGCATCAGCAATGCGACTTCTGTGGCCGTGTCGAATCCCAGACCGAACAGCAGTCCCACGGCGTACATCTGCGAGGGGCGCGTGATGACCCGGGTGGCGCGGCCAAACACCCGGTTGGCGAGCCCGCGCTTGTTCAACTGCGCTTCCAGCGCCGGCTCGTCCAGGTCCCCGTGCCGGATCTGCCGGAAGACCTTGACGATTCCGAGCAGGATGACCAGGTTGGCCGCGCCGATGGCGTAGAGGAAGATCCCCGAGATGCCGGTGCCCGCCACTGCGAGGATTTCCTGCACTGCGCCCGGGTCGCCCTCGGTACGTTCCACCAGGTGCTGGACGCCGCCGGCCACCAGTGCGCACAGCCCGAACACCACGGTCGAGTGACCGAGCGAGAACCAGAAACCGACGGCCAGGGGCCTGGCGCCGCTCTGCATGAGTTTCCGTGTCGTGTTGTCGATGGCGGAGATGTGGTCCGCGTCGAAGGCGTGCCGAAGCCCCAGGGTATACGCCGCCAGGCCAAGTCCGAGTCCGAACGCTCCGTGCGGGCCGGCCGGGAGGTTCTGGGCCAGAACGACCCACACCAGCACGCCCCAGCCGGCGAGATGGAGCAGGCAGACGAAGGCGGCCATGCCGGCTAACGCTGCTCGCTCACGTGGGCTCAGGGTGTCCCTGATCCGGCTGAGCCGGGAGGGTGCGGGGTGCGATGCTGAAGCCATGAGCGGAACCTAGGGTTGCGACGGCGATGCACTGTGGGCTGGGCCTGCCTGCTGCGGTTGCTGGAGCTGGGGGCCTGAAGTAGGCACAGTCTACTCGCGGGTCCGGAAGCCGGAAATAGGTGCCGCCGGGCGCTTTGGCCCCCGCTCACGGTCCCGGAACCAACGTTCGGCTTCAAGCGGAAGGTAAAGGCTCGGCAGGGGACAATGCTGCCATGTTCCGGTGAATACCGTGTGGGCGCTGTAGCCTTGTGGGAAAGTAGCATCGCCGCGGGTCTTGGGCAACGCGGGCAGCGGCAGGAAATCACCGTCATCGAAAGTGTGGATAGATACGTGAGCAGCGAACAGGGTTCAGCAACTCTGGAAGGCATCGAACTCGATCTGGAAGGCGCCGTCATGGGGCCCACCGGGCGCCCCCAGCGCGACTTTCCGGAGCCCGCGCCGCTGTCATCCCACGGCCCCGCGCGGGTCATTGCCATGGTCAACCAGAAGGGTGGCGTGGGCAAGACCACCTCCACCATCAACCTCGCCGCCGCGCTGGCCGAATACGGCCGCCGCGTGCTGCTGGTCGACTTCGACCCGCAGGGCGCCCTGTCGGCGGGCCTCGGAACCAACCCCCACGAGCTGGATCTCACCGTTTACAACGTGCTGATGGACCGCAAGGTGGACATCCGCGACGCCATCCAGAAGACCGGCGTCGAAAACGTGGACCTGCTGCCGGCCAACATTGACCTCTCGGCCGCGGAAGTGCAGCTCGTCAATGAGGTCGCGCGCGAACAGGTCCTGGACCGGGCACTGAAGAAGGTCGAGGACGAGTATGACGTCGTCCTGATCGACTGCCAGCCCTCGCTCGGACTCCTCACGGTCAACGCCCTGACCGCCGCCCACGGCGTCATCATCCCGCTGATCTGTGAATTCTTTGCGCTGCGCGCCGTGGCCCTCCTCGTGGAAACCATCGACAAGGTCCAGGACCGGCTGAACCCGGGCCTCCAGGTCGACGGCGTACTCGCCACGATGTACGACTCCCGTACCCTGCACAGCCGCGAGGTCATCTCCCGGCTCGTGGAGGCTTTCGGAGACACGGTCTTCGAGACGGTCATCAAACGATCCATCAAGTTCGCCGACGCCACGGTGGCGGCCGAGCCCATCACCACCTATGCCGGCAACCACGTCGG
>JAODMV010000040.1 GCA_025464875.1 Arthrobacter sp.
ATGAAGCAGGCCGGCGTCGAGGAGGCCTACGCCTTCGCGGCCGTCTCCAGCGGCGACAATTCCAACATCCTGGCCACCCGGGTGGCCCGCGAGACCTTCCACGTCCCCCACGTAGTGGCCAGGATCTACGATCCGGGCCGCGCGGAGATCTACCAGCGCCTCGGCATCCCCACGGTGGCGGCGGTGCGTTGGAGCGCGGACCAGGTGCTCCGCCGGATCCTGCCCGAACAGCACATCGCCGGGGATTTCCGGGAACCCTCGGGCCGGCTCGTCCTCGCCGAAGTGGACCTCAACCCCGACTGGATCGGGCACCCCGTGACGTCGATCGAGAAGGCCGGAGGCATCCGCGTCGCCTATCTCACCCGTTTCGGTGAAGGGATCCTGCCCGAGGCCGGAACCTCCTACCAGGACGGCGACACCGTGCACGTCATGCTCGGCGTCGACCGCAGCAGCGAGGTGGCCCACATTCTTGCCAAACCCCCCGCCAAGGAGTTCTAAGTGAAAGTCGTCATCGTAGGGGCGGGCAGCGTCGGATCATCCATCGCACGCGAGCTGCTGGCCCACAAGCACGAAATCCTGCTGATCGACCTGAAGCCGGAGGTGATCGGCCGCAGCGGGCTGCGCGGCGCCCACTGGCTGGTCGGCGACGCCTGCGAACTGACCACGCTGAAGGACGCCCATCTGGAGGACACCGACGTCGTGGTCTCGGCCACCGGCGATGACAAGGTGAACCTGGTGGTCTCGCTGCTGGCCAAGACGGAGTTCGGCGTCGGCAGGACGGTCGGCCGGGTCAACAATCCCAAGAACGACTGGATGTTTGACGACTCGTGGGGTGTGGACGTCGCCGTCAACACCCCGCAGCTGATGACGGCCCTCGTCGAGGAAGCGGTGGAGATCGGCGACCTGGTCCGGCTGCTGACGCTCCAGACCGGGGTGTCGTCGCTGGTCGAGTTCACGGTCCCCCACGACTCGCACGTCATCGGCCTGACCGTCGGCGATGTCGAGTGGCCCGAGGATTCCACGCTGGTGGCGATCCTGCGGGACCAGGCGCCGATCACGCCGAGCCGGGATGACGTGCTCGACGGCGGGGACGAGCTGTTCTTCGTGACCACGATCGCGGCCGAGGACCAGCTCCGTGCCCTGCTGGCGCCCGATTCACTGGGCGGCGAGCAGGACCCGGCCAGTTCGGAGCAGCAGGAGAACCATTCGGCCGGGAACGACGGCTTCGACGGCTGAGAAGCGGTGTGGCTAGGCCTGTTCCGCCGCCGTCTCGGGGGCCGGAACGGGCTTGGTCAGCAGCCACGCAATCCACACGCCAAGGATGTACAGGGGGGCGCCCATGAGCAGCCGCGTGGTGGCAAGAGCGGCCAGTCCGGGCTCACCCATGAGGTAGAGGGGCACCTGGACCACCAGGCGCAGGACCAGCACCGAGACAATCACCCAGGTTCCGATCCGGTACGCCTTCAACCGCGCCGGGTTCTTCCGCCACTCGAGGCCTTCGTTGCGGATGAAGCCGAAGAGCAGTCCGGCCACGGGCCAGCGCACGGCTATCGAGATCGACATCGCCACGATGTATCCGATGTTGGTCAGGAACCCGAGGACGTAGAAGTCCTCCGCCTTTCCGGTGGAGTTGGCAAGCCAGGCGGACAGGCCGACGCCGACAACCCCCGCCAGCGCCTGCGTGAGGGGCTTGCGCTGGATCAGGCGGGCGACGGTGAAGACCGCGGCCGTCGCCAGAGCCGAAATCAGGGCCACCGGCAGTTCACGCGTGAGCGTGAACGCGACGAGGAAGACCAGGCCCGGCAGGATGCTCTCGGCGATGCCCTGGATGCCGCCGGCGCTCTTGAGCACGTCGATGTTCCCGTTGCTGGACCGGTGCAGGCCGGCCTTCGCCGCGTAGCCTTCGGCGAGCTGGGCCGCCGTGGGCTGCGCCGGCCCGGGGGGCTTTCCCGTGCTCTGCGTGCCCAGGTCAGGCCGCGGGTCTTCGGGCAGGGTCATTGCTCCTCCTGGCGGGACAGTATTTCGTAGCGGGGATTGAACATGGTGGGCAGGCCCTCACGCACGGTGACCATGCCCTCCAAGCGAAGCTCCGTGCCGGCGTCGACGCCCGGAATGCGGCGTCGTCCCAGCCAGACCACCCGGAGCCGGTCCTGGGCTCCGGAGGTGCGCTGGCCTCGCGTGCCGGCCAGCGCCCCACCGGGCCGAACAGCTCCGGCCGTGCCGCCGCCCGATCCGTCTTTGGCGTCTTCCCCTGCGCCGCGGCCCGCGGGCGGCGGCGCATCACGGTCAACGACAATGGCAACGAAGGTCGCCACCTTGGTGGCCGGTGCGTAGGTTACGGACTCGATGAAGCCGTGGCAGAACACGCGCCCGCGGTCCGGCAGCTCACGTACGGTGATCGGGGCAGCAAGTTCATGACCGGCGGCATCAGCCAATCTGGGTGGTCTCCGGTCCTCGTTCAGGCCGCTCCAGCTCCGGGGATGCTTTCGGGGACGGCGCGGCCGAGTCCTTGGGGAGGCGCAGCTGCAACAAATCACGCGGCGGCATGGGGTTCTCGCCGCGGATCACGACGATCTGCCGGAAGAGCGCTTCGAGCCCGGCGGCGGCCTCGCGGTCCAGCGCGGCGTCACCGCCGAGGACACCCCGGAGGAACCAGCGCGGGCCGTCGACGCCGATAAACCGCGCCACCCGGTAGCCCTGGCTGCCGTCCGAGCCGCTGGCGGGAAGTTTCGCGACGAGTTCGGTGCCGAAGCTGCCCTGGATCTCCTCGACCTGGCCGCCCTGGCTGCCGACGGACTGGCCGATCTGCTCGCGGATCTCGTCCCAGAGTCCCTCGGAGCGGGGAGCCGCGAAAGCCTGCAGCTGGAGGCTGGAGCCGTCCAGGTCCATGGTGACGGCCACAACCCGCTGGGTGGCCTCCTCGACTTCCAGCCGGAGCTGCAGGTCCTCGCGGGGCGCGATCAGCAGCGCACCGAGATCCACATAGCCGTCCTGGCTCTCAATTTCCGAGACGTCAAAGGGACCCGAGGCGCCACGGACGGCTCCACCGGCGGAATCGCCATCGGCAGTCCCGGCGGAGGCTTCAGCCCCCGTCTCCTGGGTGTCTCCGGGCTCTGTCGGCTGTTCCTGCTTGGCTTTCCTGCCACGCCCAAAAACCATGCGTTGTCTCCTTAGTTGTGATCCTGTGCCGCCGCACCCGCGCGGCGCCTGACCGGTTGCGCCTGCCTCTTCGCGGGGACCTGCCGTCAGGCCGGTGCGCCGAAACCGCCGGTGGAGCCGAACCCGCCGGCGCCGCGGACCGAGTCGTCCAGCTCCTTCACGGGAAGGAATCTGGCGTATTCCACCCGCTGGATGACCATTTGTGCAATTCTATCGCCGCGCCGCAGTTCGATCGCCTGGTCGCGGTCGGTATTCAGCAGAGTCACGGCAATCTCGCCGCGGTAGCCGGCGTCAACAGTGCCGGGGGCGTTCACCACCGTCAGCCCGTGCTTGGTGGCGAGGCCGGACCTCGGGTGGATCAGGGCGACGAAGCCGTCCGGGAGGGCTATGGACACGCCGGTAGGCACCAGGCGGCGCTCCCCCGGTTCCAGCACGACGTCCGCGCGGGCGCGCAGGTCCGCGCCGGCGTCGCCCGGGTGCGCGTACGAGGGCGGCTCCAGGCCGTCGTCGAGCATTTTCAACTGCACGGTCAGGGTGGGGGCCCCGTACTCCAGGGCGCCGGTTCCAGTGGGGTCTGCCGGCAAGGTGTCAGGTGTGCCGATGACGGCACTGCCGACTACGGCGCTCTTTTCTTCAGTCACAGTCCCTCACTCTATCGCCAGCACAGAAATAGGCCTAGCCGCGGCCGGCTCCACCCGTGTGCCCGGCGGCCGGCCGGCCCCAAGATGAAATGGCTCGGGAAAAGTGAAAAGCTGGGTCCATGCCGGAATCCAGTGCAGCTGCGCCTGCCCCCAAGAGCGCACCCAGTGACGCCACCGTCCTTTACAACGAAAAGCTCTGGCCGAACGCCTGGATCTGGCTGGTGGCGCTGGGTCTGTCCGGCGCCGGAATCTTCGTGTTCGCTCCCATCAGCCTCGCTACCGGCATCACCGCGGCGGTAGTGCTGTTCGCGATCCTGTCCGCGCTGCTGGTCTTCTCCACACCGTCCATCACGGTGACGAAGGGCACGCTCCGGGTAGGCAAGGCCACCATTGAACGCCGCTTTGTCGGCACCGCGGAGGCGTTCCGCGGGCGGGAAGCTACTGCGGAACGCGGAACACGACTCAACGGCCTGGCTTTCCTCTGCATCCGCGGCTGGGTTGATCCGGTAGTCCGCGTCGAGATCACCGACCCCGCCGACCGCACGCCCTACTGGCTGACGTCGACGCGCCACCCCGAGCGGCTGATCGCCGCCCTCGGCGCCTAGCCCCTCGGCGCCTAACCCTCGCAGTCCTTGCAGTACTTGAGGCCATCCTTTTCGCGGGCAACCTGCGAACGGTGCCGGACGAGGAAGCAGGAGGCACAGGTGAATTCATCTGCCTGGGGCGGCAGCACCCGGACCAGCAGCTCTTCCCCGGACAGGTCCGCGCCGGGGAGTTCGTAGCCCTCTGCAAGGTCGGATTCGTCTTCGTCCACCACCGCGGAAGGCTTTTCCGTGCGCTGCGCTTTCAACGCCTCAATGGAATCCTCGCTGAGGTCCTCTTCGGTCTTGCGCGGCGCATCGTAGTCTGTCGCCATTAGTTGTTGCTCTCAATCCGCATTATGTTCGAGTGGTGCGCCGTCCCGGGACGGTCCAGCCGGCTTTGTAGCCCTGGGCCGCTGCCGGGATCGGTTCATCGATGCCAACACCGGACGCGAGGTTTTTGTGCCCGATGTCGGGCCATTTTTCCTCAAGCAACTGCCGAAATCCAGAGTTCCGCGGTCCCCCGCCCCTGCCGCCGCCACTCGCGGGCCCGAAACCGGCGGAAAGTCGGGGAAAATCGCGGAAAATCGCGGCGCGCCTGTTGTCTTAACGGGAAATATGGCCCGTGGGTGGCAGAGTTTCGATTGTCAGTAATGCCAGGGTGGAGGAGTTGTATGCAGGATCTACGGCTTGTAGGCGTCCACGACGACGGGGAGCATCACCTGTTGAGTGGCACCGGCGGCGAGATGTTCCAGCTGCCAATCGATGAAGCACTTCGGGTGGCAGCCAGCCGGACGTCGGCGAAGGCCACTTCCGGCGCGGGCACCGCACCCATTGCCATGTCTCCGCGCGATATCCAGGCCCGGATCCGCAGCGGCGCAACGGCCGCGGAGGTGGCCGAACTCTCCGGCATACCGTTGCCCAAAGTTCAACGCTATGAGGGCCCGGTGCTGGCCGAGCGCGAGTACATCGCCGAGCAGGCCCGGAAGGTTGAAGTTGCGGCGCCCGCCGCCGGCCACGACGTCTACCGCTCGGCTTTTGGCGACCATCCGGCGTCCTTGGGCGAAATGGTCGCACATCGCCTGACGGCGCACGGCATTGAACCGTCGACCGTCGAGTGGGACTCCTGGCGCCGCCCGGACGGCAACTGGAACGTCGTGGCGCGCTTCGAGCCGAAGCCCGGCGGCCCGTCCGGCATCGGCGAAGAACCTCCCGCCATGTGGACGTTCAATCCCGCCCGGAAGTCCTTGCAGAACGCCAACCGCTGGGCGCAGCAGCTCAGCGAGCTCGAGCCTCTCGATGGCCCGGTTCCGGCCCGCCGGCTCTCCGCGGTCTCGGACCGGCCCTTTGATTTTGAAACCGATGCCGAGGCCGCGGCGCGGACGGCGACGGCCCAGCTCCAGGTCGTCCAGCAACTGTTGCACCAGGACAGGATCCCCCAGGAGCAGGACGCGGACGGGCTGCTGGACATGCTGCGCTCCCGCCGGGGACAGCGCTTCGGGATGGACGAGGACGCGGACGACGCCCTCGCGTTCCTTCTGAATAACGGCGTGCCGGCCGCCCACCCCCGGCCCTCCGAAGTGGTGGAAGAGCCGGAGCCCGATCCCGCGGAGGACCACCCCGCCACCTCGGACACCGAGGATGACGCTGCTGCGTCCGCGGATTCGGCAGCCCGCCCGGAGCAGGACACCTGGGGACGCAGGCGTGACGGCCGGCCCTCCATGCTGTCCCGGCTCACCCTGGCTCCGCCCCACCAGGACGAGGACGACGCCCTAAAACTGCACGACGGCATCAGCACCGAGACCCGGGAGATCACCCTCGCAGCCTCGCAGCTGCGGCCCACCGGCCAGGGACGCACCTCGGGCCCCGGGCTGGAGGAGCTGCTCGGCGGCGGAATCTCCCGTCGCCAGGTCCGCGACTCCACCGCTGGCGCCCGCACTGACCGCGACGCCGAGCAGCCGGAGCGTCAACCGGCCAAGCCCAAACGCTCTAGCGTGCCCAGCTGGGACGAAATAGTCTTCGGCGCCCGCGGCGACTGAGCCTCGGGGATGAGCCCCGCGAGGGGTTTGCGGCGGCTGAGCCCCTAGGAGCGGCGCCGGTCCCCTGATCCGCGCCAGAGGCACGCCTCCACTTCGAAGGGCAGCAGCTGCTCCTCCTGGGCCATCATGCGGGCACCGTGGCTGAACCGTACGCCGCCCCGGCCGCGGGCGCGGTGGTTGTAGTCCATCTGCAGGGCCAGGGTGGATTTTCCGCAGTCCATGGTCCCGGAAAAGAAGACGAGTTCAGCCACGGGGGGCCTTTTTGCCCTCGGCCTGGAAGCACAGCAGGGGAACCTCGCGCTCGGCCTTCGTCAGCGAACCGTGCTGGCCCACCACTTCGAGGGCAGTGGGCCGGGAGCGTCGGGTGTCATAGAGCGCCAGCGCGTCCCTGGCCGCGATCAGAACGTCGCCGATCCTCGGGGCGACCTCGGCCCGGACCTCGCCGAACAGCCCCCCGGCGATCGCCTCGTCGCGGGTGAAGGCCCAGATCCGGTCGCCGAAGCGGGAGCGCCACGCGTCCAGCAGCCGCGCTCGTCCGGCAGCGCCCTGGCCGCCCTCGAGGTAGAGGTGGACCATCCGCGGCTCCCCCGCGGTGTGCCGGACGCCCGCGATGAGGTCCGGCTCGGCTGAATAGTCGATCCGCTGGGATTCCGGCACGTCGATCATCCCGTGGTCCCCCGTGAGCAGCACCGTGGTGCCGGGCGGCAAGGTGGCGTGGAGGCGCCGCACGGTGGCATCGAGCTCCTCGAGCTGGTGTTCCCACTGGGCCGACTGGCAGCCGTAGCGGTGCCCGGCCTTGTCCAGCTCGTTGACGTAGAAGTACATCAGCGAAGAGTCCGCGCCGGTCATGGCCTCGGCGGCGGCGGCGGTCCTGGCATGGGAGGTGATGCCGGTGACAAAGCGTCCGCCCCGGAGCGCGGCCCGGGTCATGGGCGAGTTGCTGAACTGGGGCAGGCTGACCGTGGTGACGTCCACGTGCGCGGCGGCCCGCTCGAATACGGTGGGGAACGGCTGCCACTGCTGCGGGTCCACGCCAGCGTCCCAGTTGCCGAGCATGTTCACCACCCGGTCCTGGTCCGGGTCCAGCACGTCGTAGCCCACCATGCCGTGCTGCCCGGCGGGCAGTCCCGTGCCGAAGCTGGCCAGCGAAGCGGCGGTCGTGGAGGGGAAGGCGGAGTCTAGGGACACCGGCACCCTCCCCTGGTCGGCCTGCATGACGGAGCGCAGGAACGGGGTGTGGGCGGATTTCTGCTTCAGCAGGTTCCGGCCCAGCCCGTCGGCCAGCACGATGCAGACCCGCTTGCCGGCGGGCAGGTGCAGGCGGTTCTCGAAGCCCGGAATGCCCAGGCTGGCCGCGGCGCTGGTCAACACCTCGGCGAGGGAGCGGTGGCCAAACGCCGGGGCCGGCGGCAGCGGCGCAGCATGGCGTTCGTTCAGCGGCCCAGGCGTCGCGCCGTCGCCCGCCGCTGCGGGTGAGGGTGCCGATGAGGGGACCGACAGCGGCTCGGGCACGCGCACCGGAGCCATCTCAGCGCTGATGGCCGCGGCTAAGGCGGCTGCCAAACATGCCCATCCGCGGGCGCGGCGGCAGGCCGGGCCCGGCCAGTGTGGCGGGGGCGGACGAGCCGGTGTTCACCGCCCGGAGGGCACGGGCGAAGTGCTTGGCGTCCTGGACGGCCTGCAGACCGTCCGCTTCCGCGCTGATCCGAAGCACGATGTCTTCCTGCGCGATGGTACCGCTGTAGCCGTGGTCGGCCTCGCACTGCGGATCCCCGCAGCTGGCGGGGCCCATGTCGAGCCGCTGCCCGCCGGACCAAGCGATGGACAGGGTCAGCTCGCGGACGGGGTCCGAGGGCTTGTAGTCCTGGGGCTGGGCGAAGACGTAGCTGAGCACGACGGAGCGGATCTGCGTCACGGGGACGGATTCGGTGGAAACCTGCGCGACGGTCTGTTCGCCGGCGTCATCGAGCTGTTGGTCGTCCACGTGCGTGATGACGAGCATGTCCTCCGTCAGCACGAGCACGGTGATGTGGCGGCGGACCTCCGCCCGGTCGAAGTGGGTCTCGAGATGAACCAGGTGCGCCACACAGTCGCGGCCGTCCAGCGCGTCGGCGACGACATCGGCGACGAGCCGGGGGTAGAAACCGGCCTGCTGGAGGGCTCCTTCGAGGCTTTGACCCTGCGCGCTGTGATCATGCAGGCCGTGGTGGTGCGTGATCTGGCGTCCGGGGGCGGTCGCCTGCGGCTCAGGTGTTGAAGGCTGGGAGGTCATGGTCTCCATTTTCACAGATCGGCTGGGGAGTTGCTAACTGCGGGGGCCGCGATGCGGCCACCTGCAAGATCACAGCCAAGGCGACCGGCACGGCTTAACTCCGCATCGCCCGGCGGGCGCTGTCGGTGCGCTGGGCGGCGTTGGCGATCCGCACGTCGGCCGAGAGGATCGAGGCGCCGTCCGGCCCGGCCAGCACCGGGTTGAACTCCACCAGGGCGATCTCCGGATGGTTGTCCTTGAGCCGCGTCAGCCGGGCGGCGAGGTCCTCAAGGGCGGCGACGTTCACGGCCGGCAGGCCCTGGTAGCCGAAAAGCTTCCGGGAGGCCCGGGGGGCCCGGATGAAGTCGCGGACATCGGAATCGGACAGGGGCGGCACCCGGTGGGCCCAGTCGTCGAGCAGGTTCACGGCGTCCCCGGCCAGCCCGAAGGAGACCACCGGGCCCAGGAGCGGGTCCTCGACGGCGCGGAAAGTGCACGCCTGCCCCACCGGCGCCATGGACTGCACCTCGAGGGACGGCGAGCCGTACCGTTGCAGCGACTTGCGCATCTGCAGCACGTTGCTGCGCAGCGACTCCGCGTCCTGGATGTCCAGCCGTACGCCGCCCAGGTCCAGCCGGTGCCGCAGCGCCGGGTCCGTGGTCTTCAGCGCCACCGGCCAACCGAGCCGATCTGCCGCGGCCACGGCCTCCTCGGCGGTCTCGAAACCTTCGGAGGGCACGACGTGGATACCGTAGTGCGACAGCAGCCTGGCGGCTGTCGCCGGGTCCAGCCGGACCAGCTGCTCGCCGCCCACGTTGTGCAGCAGCTGCTCCAGGTCCGCGCGGGCGCCGTCCGGATGGCAGTCTTCCGGCTCGACGAACAGGCCCTGGTCCCGGTCCAGCCACTGGGCGTAGCGGACGACGGCGGCGAGGGCCGCCACGGCGGCGCCGGGGTTGGAGTAGCAGGGAACGGCGGTTCCGGGCCTTCCGGACGATTCCGCCGGTTCCGGCCCGACCATCCCCTCGACGTAGATGGACGGGTCCAGGATGCCGCTGAACGCCGCGACGACGGGTTTCGCGGCCGCAGCGGAACATTCCGCCAGCACGCCGGCGATCTTTTCCACGGTGAGGCCGCGCGCCGGCAGCACGGCCACCACGACGGCGTGGACGGTGTCGAGCGCCAGGGTTTCCTGGAGACTCCGCCGCAGGGCCGGAAGGGCCGCGGACATGCCGGCATCGAGGTCAATGTCGGCGACGATGCGTTCCACGCCCAGCCCCTGCGCGGCCGCGCTGTCCGCCACGACTTTTCCGAGCGCCCGGGAGTTGCTGAAGACCGCGAGGCCCGGGCCCTTGGGCAGGGCCTGGCTGGAGACGATCTGGGCGACATCCATGAGCTGTTCGATCGTCTCCACCGGGATCACGCCGGCCTGGCGCATCATCGCGTCCACCGCCTCCGGCGGCGCCTGGGTCGTGCGCACCGCATGGCCTGGGGGAAGGTTCAGGCCGACGGCGTCGGACTTGGCCACGATGACCGGCTTGGTCCGGGCCAGGCGCCGGGCCAGGCGGGAGAACTTGCGCGGGTTACCGATGGATTCCAGGTAGAGGCCGACCGCCGTGGTGTCGGCGTCGTCCTCCCAGAACTGCATCATGTCGTTGCCGGAGACGTCGGCGCGGTTGCCGGCCGAGAGGAAGGTGGAGATGCCGACCCGGCGGCGGCTCGAGGCGGCGTACAGGGACACCCCGATCGCGGCCGACTGGCTGAAGAGCCCCAGGCCGCCGCGGCGGGCGAGCGAGGGCGCCATCGAGGCGTTCAGGGACACGGCCGGGTTGGTGTTCACGATTCCCAGCGAGGCCGGGCCGATCACCCGCATCCCGTTGGCGCGGGCCTGCCGCACCAGCGCGCGCTGCCGGGCCAGTCCGCGTTCGCCGTCGTCCGCGTACCCGGCCGTGGCGACCACGATCCCCTTGACCCCGGCGGCGGCACACTCCTCGACAACTTTGGGGACCTCGTCGTAGGGGACGGCGATGATGGCGAGCTTGACGGGTCCGGGAACCTCGGCGAGCCGGGCGAAGGACAGCATGCCGGCGAGCTCCAGCGCTTCCGGGTTGATCGCGGAGACCGGGCCGGTGAACCCGCCTTCGATGATGTGCTCGAGCAGCTGGTAGCCGACCGTGCCCCATTTGCGGCTCGCCCCGATCACGGCCACCGAGGCCGGGGCGAGCAGTTCCTGGATGCTGCGGGCCTCGGCGCGGTGTTCGCGGGCCTCCATCACGGCGCGGGACCGGTCGGTGGGGTCGATGTTGAACTCAAGGCTGACCACACCGTCGTCGAAGTGGCGGGTCACGTCATAGCCGGCGTCGGAGAACACCATGAGCATCTTGCGGTTTTCGGGGAGCACCTCGGCGCTGAATCTGTGGATGCCGTTTTCGCGGGCGGCGGCGGAGAGGTGCTCGAGCAGGATGGACCCGATACCGCGGCCCTGGTGGGCGTCGGCGATGTTGAACGCGACCTCCGCTTCCTTCGGGTCCTCCAAGCGGTCGTACCGGCCGATGCCGATGATCTCCCCTCCGATGGTGATCACGAGCGCCACCCGGTCCCGGTAGTCCACTTCGGTGAAGCGCTTGAGTTCCTTGCCCGACAGCTTGGATTTGAACGCGAAGAACCGCATGTAGATGGACCGCTGCGACTGGCCGACGTGGAAGGCCTGCACAGCGTCGGCGTCGGCGGGGTGGATGGGGCGCAGATGGGCCGTCCCGCCGTCGCGCAGGACAACATCGGCTTCCCAATATTCCGGATATACGCCGTCCACGGGCTGATCCACCATAGGGTTAGCCTAGTCATAAACGTACGCAGTACCCGTTCCGCAACACTTCGAAGGACCCAGCACCCCCATGGCCCGCCGCCAAACCACGTCCCCCGCAGGGGAAGCCAGCCCGGATTTCATTGAGAACATCGTCGATATCGATGTCACTTCCGAAATGGAAGGCTCCTTCCTGGAGTACGCCTATTCCGTGATCTATTCGAGGGCGCTTCCGGATGCCCGCGACGGTCTGAAGCCCGTACAGCGGCGCATCCTGTACATGATGAGCGACATGGGCCTGCGCCCGGACCGCGGCCATGTCAAGAGCGCCCGCGTGGTGGGCGAGGTGATGGGCAAGCTGCATCCGCACGGCGACGCCGCCATCTACGACGCCATGGTGCGGATGGCCCAGGACTTTTCGCTGCGGCTCCCGCTGATCGACGGGCACGGCAACTTCGGCTCGCTCGACGACGGCCCGGCCGCCCCGCGGTACACCGAGGCGCGCCTGGCGGCGGCGGCATTGACCCTAACGGACCACCTCGACGAGGACGTCGTGGATTTCGTCCCCAACTACGACAACCAGCTGACCCAGCCGGATGTGCTGCCGGCCGCGTTCCCGAACCTGCTCGTCAACGGGGCCACCGGCATCGCCGTGGGCATGGCCACGAACATGGCCCCGCACAACCTGGTGGAAGTGATTGCCGCCGCACGGCACCTGATCGACAACCCGGACGCCGCGCTCGAGGACATCATGAAGTTCGTCCCCGGCCCGGACCTGCCCACCGGCGGCCGGATCGTGGGGCTGGACGGCATCCGCGACGCCTACGCCACCGGCCGCGGCTCGTTCAAGACCCGGGCGAAGGTGGAGATCGAGCAGCTCTCGGCCCGCCGCACCGGCCTCGTGGTCACGGAACTGCCGTACATGGTGGGCCCGGAGAAGGTCATCGAGAAGATCAAGGATGCGGTCAACGGCAAGAAGCTCACCGGCATCAGCGACATCGTGGACCTCACGGACCGCAAGCATGGCCTGCGCCTGGTCATCGAGCTCAAGAACGGGTTCAACCCGAGCGCGGTGCTCCAGCAGCTCTACCGCTACACCCCGATGGAGGATTCCTTCGGCATCAACAACGTGACACTGGTGGACGGCCAGCCGCAGACCCTCGGGCTGCTCCAACTGCTCTCCGTCTACGTGGACCACCGCATCAACGTGGTCCGGCGCCGCACCGTCTTCCGGCTGGGCAAGAAAAAGGACCGCCTGCACCTGGTGGAGGGCCTCCTGGTCGCCATCGTGGACATCGACGAGGTCATCCAGATCATCCGGTCCTCGGACGAGGCGGCCGCCGCCCGCGAACGGCTCATGTCCATCTACGACCTCTCCGAGATCCAGGCCAACTACATCCTGGAACTCCGGCTCCGGCAGCTGACCAAGTACTCCCGGATCGAACTTGAAAAGGAGCAGGACGAGCTGCGCCGGGAAATCGCCGAACTCGAGGCCATCCTCGGCTCCGACGAGCGGCTGCGCGCGCTGGTGTCCTCCGAACTGGCGGAGATCTCGGAGAAGTACGGCACCGCACGCCGCACCGTGCTGCTTGAGTCCGAGGCG
>JAODMV010000053.1 GCA_025464875.1 Arthrobacter sp.
CGCCGGCGTCGACATCTTCGTGATCCGTGGAACCACCGTCTCGGCCGAGCACGTCTCCAAGGACCACGAGCCGCTGAACCTCAAGCAGTTCATCTACGAACTCGACGTTCCCGTGATTGTCGGCGGAGCCGCCGGCTACACCCCGGCACTGCACCTCATGCGTACCGGTGCCGCCGGCGTACTGGTCGGCTTCGGCGGCGGAGCCACCACCACCACCCGCCGTGCCCTGGGCATCCACTCGCCGATGGCTTCCGCCATCTCGGACGTCGCCGCGGCGCGGCGCGACTATATGGACGAGTCCGGCGGACGCTATGTGCACGTGATCGCCGACGGCGGCATGGGCTCCTCCGGTGACATCGTCAAGGCCATCGCCATGGGCGCCGACGCCGTGATGCTGGGCAGCGCCCTGGCCCGCGCCGACGAAGCGCCCGGAAAAGGCTGGCACTGGGGGCAGGAGGCGCACCACCTCGAGCTTCCCCGCGGCGACAGGGTCAATGTCGGGACGGTCGGGCCCCTCGAAGAGGTGCTTTTCGGACCGGGCCACCACACCGACGGCACGTCCAACCTGATCGGTGCGCTGCGCCGTTCGATGGCGACCACCGGCTATTCGGACCTGAAGGAATTCCAGCGCGTCGACGTCGTCGTGTCGCCGTACGCCGGTAACTGATCCCCCTGCCCATCCGGAGAACTTGGAAGTAGTCTGGTGCACTACGAGCTTTGATCCGGATGGAGGCGTGACATGAACGGTTTTCTCGGCGGTTCTTCCATGACCGGTGGTGCCTTGGGGCCCGCCCAGCGCGAAGCTTCGATCGCGGCGCTCAAGGGCACCACCGAGCCCGGCAAGGAACTCGACATCCTGATCGTGGGCGGGGGCGTCGTCGGCACCGGCACGGCCTTGGACGCGGTCACCCGAGGACTGAGCGTCGGCATCGTGGAGGCCAACGACTGGGCCGCAGGCACGTCGTCGCGGTCCTCTAAGCTCATCCACGGCGGCCTCCGCTACCTGGAAATGCTCGATTTCGCCCTGGTCAAGGAAGCCCTGCACGAACGGGGGCTGATCCTCTCGGTCCTCGCCCCGCACCTCGCCCGTCCGGTGCCGTTCCTGTACCCCCTGACCAAGCCGTTCTTTGAACGGATTTATGTCGGGCTCGGCATCGCCCTGTACGACGCCATGTCGATCACCGCCGGACAGCACCGCGGCGTACCCTTCCACAAGCACCTGAGCCGCCGCGGGACGCTTCGCGCCGCGCCCAGCCTCAAGGACGATGCCTTCGTCGGGTCCATTCGGTACTACGACGGCCAGGTCGATGACGCCAAGTACGTGGCCAACCTCATCCGGACGGCGGCCTCGTACGGCGCCCACGCGGTGACCCAGATGGCCGCCGTGAACTTCCTGCGGGAGGGCGAACGCGTGGTCGGCGCCAAGGTCCTCAACCACGAGGACGGCTCCAGCTTCGACATCCGGGCCAAGCAGGTCATCAACGCCACAGGCGTCTGGACCGACGAGACCCAGGCCTTGGTGACCGAGCGTGGCCAGCTCAAGGTGCGCGCCTCCAAGGGCATCCACCTCGTAGTGCCCCGGGACCGGATCCAGTCCACCGTGGGGCTGATCCTGCGGACCGAGAAATCCGTGCTTTTCGTCATCCCCTGGGGACGGCACTGGATCATCGGCACCACCGATACGGACTGGCATCTGGACAAGGCCCACCCCGCGGCCTCCAGCAAGGACATCGACTACCTCCTTGAGCACGTGAACGCAGTGCTCAAGCGCCCGCTCACCCGGGAGGACGTGGAAGGGGTCTATGCCGGCCTGCGTCCGCTGCTGGCCGGCGAGAACGATTCGACGGCGAAGCTGTCCCGCGAGCACATCGTGGCTCACCCCGTGCCCGGCCTGGTGGTGGTCGCCGGCGGCAAGTGGACCACCTACCGGGTCATGGCCAAAGACGCCGTCGACGAGGCGACGCGCAGCATGGACGAGCGCGTCCCGCCCAGCTGCACGGAGACCATTCCGCTGCTCGGTGCAAGCGGCTTCAAAGCCGCCTGGAACCAGCGGAACCGGATGGCTGAAGAGACCGGCGTCCATGTGGCCCGGATCGAACATCTCCTTAACCGCTACGGCTCCATGGCCGGGGAGGTCCTGGCCCTCATCGCCAGCGACCCCGAACTGGCTAAACCCCTGCCGGGCGCGGATGACTACCTGGCGGCGGAGGCCGTGTACGCCGCGACCCATGAAGGCGCCCGCCACGTGCAGGACGTCCTGACCCGCCGTACCCGGATTTCGATTGAGGCGTGGGACCGCGGTGTGTCCGCCGCTCCGGTAGTCGCTAAACTAATGGGGGACGTTCTCGGCTGGAGCGACTCTCAGCGCGAAAGCGAAATCAAACACTATCTGGCACGGGTCGACGCCGAACGGCTAAGCCAGGAGCAGCCGGACGATGAATCCGCCGACGCAGCACGACTGGGTGTGGAGGATATCGTCCCGCTGCGCTGACTGGCAGACTGCCGGCTGGCGTGCACCGACGCCACTTCGAAGGGACACCTCTTGGCGGAACCACTGGACCGGTACGACGCCGAGCTCACCACCCCCGAGATGGTGATCCTCGAGCTGGACGCGATGGACAAGCTGGACGCCACGGCCCAGCTGGCGGAACGGATGCATGCGGCCGGCCGGCTCACGGACCTGGAGGGTTTCCTCAAGCATGTCAGTGCGCGCGAGCATCAGCTCGCGACCGGCCTCCCCGGCGGCATCGGCATGCCCCACGCGCGCAGCGAGTTTGTCTCCCGGACATCGATTGCCGTCGGCATCACGAAGTACGGCCGGGCCCTCGACTTTGGCGCCGCGGACGGCCCAGCCAACGTCGTCCTGCTGATCGCGACCCCTGCAAGTTCCTTCTCCGACCACCTTGAGGTCCTGGCCACACTGGCGCGCTCCTTGTCCAAGGAATCATTCCGTGAGTCGCTGCGCCGGGCCTACGACCCCGAAGTGATCGCAGAACTGATCAACTCCAGCCTGGTCTTCTTCGACCACTAGAGATTGGGGCAGGCCCTTTCGTGTCGACTCCGTCGCCACGCAGGGACCCGGCTGCCCCACTCTGGCAGGCCCTTTCGTGTCGACTCCGTCGCCACGCAGGGACCCGGCTGCCCCACTCTGGCAGGCCCTTTCGTGTCGACTCCGTCGCCACGCAGGGACCCGGCTGCCCCACTCCG
>JAODMV010000126.1 GCA_025464875.1 Arthrobacter sp.
AGCCGGCGCGGTTGGAATGGCCGATGTAGCGGACCTTGCCGCTGGTCACGAGCTCGTCGAGGGCTGCGAGGGTCTCATCGATGGGCGTCAGCGGGTCCGGGGTATGGAACTGGTAGAGGTCGATCCAGTCCGTCCCGAGCCGCCGCAGCGACGCCTCGGCCGCCTTGATGATGTACTGGCGGGAGCCGCGGGCATCGAAGTCATTGCCGTTGGTGCCGCGCATGTCCATGCCGAACTTGGTGCCGATCACGGCGTCCTCGCGGCGCCCGGCCAGGGCCTTGCCCAGCATGGTTTCGCTCAGCCCGGGCTCCCGCCCGTAGGCGTCGGCGACGTCAAAGAAGGTGATGCCGGCGTCCAGGGCCGCATGCACGACGGCGTCGGTCCCCTCCTGCGACTCGGTGGCGGTGCCGGGCCGGCCCAGGTTGTTGCAGCCGAGACCGACGACAGAGACGGTCAATCCGGATTTTCCGACACGGCGGTATTCAGTCATGAATTCACCCTATAACGGCCGGCCGCGGCTCCAGGCCTAGCCCGCCGGCAGCTCCAGTCCGTGTTCGTCCATGGCCTCCTGGAGCTGCGCCAGGGTCCGGGAACACATTCCGTGCATCCCCGCCAGCCGCCGCCGGCCCAGGCCGACCGCCTGCTCAAGGGTCTCGACGCCGGCGTGGGCGAGGGACCTACGGGCGGGAGCCGCAATCCCGGCTGGAAGCGGGGTGCGGCCTGGCTGAACAGATTCTGGCGTCATGAGGAGTGCCTTCCGATCGGTGGAGACTGTTTCGGTTGGTGATGCCTGGTACTGCCTGTGGAGGTCCATGGTAGTGCCAAAGGTCCCGCGGTAGAACTGCCCGCCAGCTGCGCCGCTCAGAGGGTGAAGCTGTTGGCCGTCTTCGGCGAGTGCTTGAGCCTGAAGGAGTCCTCGCCGAACGGCGCGGCGCCGATGCTCAGTTTCGTGAAGTCCAGGTCTTCGCCGCGGATGCAGACCTTGATGGCGTTCACGGTCTTGTTGACCTCGGGCGTGAGGCAGAAGATGTTGAGCTTGGCGTCGGAAAATTCGGAGCGATCCACGATCCCCAGCCCCCGCCACGCCAGGTGGCTGATGAGGGCGTCCTTCGCCTTTTCCTCCAGGTAGCGGTCACGGTCCGTGCCGTCCTTGGTCTTCAGCGCATACTGGGCCACCACCCAGAACTGTTCCTCGTCGGGGATTTCGGCAAAGCCGTCTTCGGCGCACTGCACGGCGAACGCGTCCATGAGCCCTTCCGCCGCGCCGGCGTCGGCGACGTCGGTTTCCTCGGTCTTGCTCTGGTGCCCCACGACCCCGTGGTTCATCACGAACTGGCTGTAGTCCTCGTCAAACCAGGCTTCCCTGAAATGCAGGACCCCTTCTTCGTCGCGCTTGTAGACCCGAATAATTCCGCTCATATGCCAGTTCCTTCCTGGGCCGTCCGGGGCGGGCACCAAGGTGGTGCCGGCGGACGGTGATTCTTGCTTTTCAGCGTCTGCTGGTCAGTGTCTGCTGGTCAGTGTTTTGCTGGTCAGCGGTTTGCTGGTCAGTGTTTTGCTGGTCAGCGTTTGCTGGTCAGCGGTCTGGCTTATAGCAGCGGCAGGCTGCCGGTGCTGGGTTGTTCATGGCCGGGCAGGGGGCGTGCGAACGGCACCTTGGTGCCCAGGACCTGCGCGACGACGTCGTGGGTGATCTGCTGGGCGGTCAGCCCGACGCGCGCCAGCACCTGGCTGCGGGTTCCGTGGTCCAGGAATTCCACCGGGAGCCCCACCTCGTTCAGGGCCGTATCGACGCCGGCGGAGCGCATCTCCTGGCGGATCCGCGAACCGACACCGCCGGCCCGGACGCCGTCCTCGATGCAGATGACCAGGCGGTGCTGCGAGGCGAGGGCGATGATGGATTTCCGGACCGGCAGGACCCAGCGGGGGTCCACGACGGTGGTGCTGATCCCTTGGGCGCCGAGCCGGTTGGCGACGTCCAGCGCGAGTTCGGACATCGCGCCGACGCTGATGATCAACACGTCGTTTTCCGCCGAACCTGCGGGGCGGCGGGCGAGCACGTCGACGCCGTCCGCGAGGCGTTCAATGGCTTCCACCTCGGCCCCCACGCTGCCCTTGGAGTAGCGGATCACGCTCGGGGCGTCCTCGATGCCCACGGCTTCACGCAGTTCCTCGCGCAGCCGGGTGGCGTCGCGGGGCGCCGCAAGGTGCAGCCCGGGAACGATCTGGACCATGGACATGTCCCACATGCCGTGGTGGCTGGCGCCGTCGGGTCCGGTGACCCCGGCGCGGTCCAGGACGATCGTCACGCCGGCCTTGTGCAGGGCCACGTCCATCAGCAACTGGTCGAAGGCACGGTTCAAGAACGTCGCATAGACGGCAACGACCGGATGCAGTCCTCCGAACGCCATGCCGGCCGCCGAGGTGAGGGCATGCTGTTCGGCGATGCCGACGTCGAACACCCGCTCGGGATGCCGGGCGGCGAACTTGTGCAGCCCGACGGGGATCAGCATGGCCACGGTGATACCCACGATGTCCTTGCGCTCGTCCGCGATGTCGGCGATCTCATCGGCGAAGACGGAGGTCCAGGATTTCGCGCCGCCGGCTTCCGTGGGCTCGCCGGTCTCCGGGTCGATAATGCCGACGGCGTGGAACTGGTCCGCCTCGTGGGCGCGGGCCGGCGCATAGCCGTGGCCCTTCTCCGTCATGGCATGCACGATGACGGGTCCGGCGTAGTTCCTGGCTGTGGAGAGGGCGTTCTCCATGGCCTGGAGGTCATGGCCGTCGACCGGGCCGATGTACTTCATGCCGAGGTCCTCGAACATCCCCTGCGGCGCCCACCAGTCCTTGATGCCCTTCTTCATGGCGTGCAGGCTCTTGTAGGTGAACTGGCCCATCGGGCCGCCGTTCTGCAGCTTCCGCCGCCACCAGTCCAGGGTTCCTTCATAGGCGGGGGCTGCACGGAGGGAGTCGATGGTCGGGCGCAGGGACGCGAGGTAGTCGGCTAGTCCGCCCACGGTCGGCGCGTAAGAGCGGCCGTTGTCGTTGACGACAATCACCACGCGCCGCTTCTTGTCCGCCGCGATGTTATTGATGGCCTCCCAGGCCATGCCTCCGGTCAGGGCACCGTCGCCCACGACGGCGACGACGTAGCGGTCGCCGTCCCCGGTCAGCTGCCGGGCGCGGGAAATGCCGTCGGCCCAGGACAGCGAGGAGGAGGCGTGCGAGCTTTCAACGATGTCATGCTCGGATTCCGCCCGGGCAGGGTAGCCGGACAGGCCGCCCTGCTGGCGGAGCGTACTGAAATCCTGGCGTCCGGTGAGGAGTTTGTGCACGTAGGACTGGTGTCCGGTGTCGAAAACGATGCTGTCGCGGGGTGATTCGAAGATCCGGTGCACTGCCATGGTCAGCTCGACGACGCCGAGGTTCGGCCCCAGGTGCCCGCCCGTCTGAGAGACGTTGCCGATCAGGAATTCCCTGACCTCGGCTGCCAGTTGCTCCAGTTGCGCCTCGGACAACTTGCTCAGGTCCTGCGGATTCCGGATGGTCTCCAAGATTCCCAACGGCCCCTCCTTCGGATGGTAGACATGCCTGTTAACTCTAACGCCTCCGAACCGGCCCCCAAGCCGGGCGCCGGAACGGAAAGGCTCCGGCCGGTCTATGACCGGCCGGAGCCTTTCCATGCTTTACCAGGCTACCCGGCGGCAGGAATGATGCCCGCAGGCTTTGCCGCCGGAAGTACCCCGGCGCCCGCCTACTTGGCCGAGATCTGGCGGAGCACGTACTGCAGGATACCGCCGTTGCGGTAGTAGTCAGCCTCACCCGGGGTATCGATGCGCAGGACCGCATCGAAGGACTTGGTGGAGCCGTCTTCGGCCGTCGCGGTGACCTTCAGCGTCTTCGGCGTGGTGCCTTCGTTCAGGGCGGTGACGCCCTCAACGGCGAAGGTTTCCGTACCCGTCAGCCCCAGGGTCGCAGCGGACTCGCCGGCCGGGAACTGCAGCGGCAGGACGCCCATGCCGATCAGGTTGGAGCGGTGGATCCGCTCGTAGCTCTCCGCCACGACGGCCTTGATGCCCAGGAGCGCGGTGCCCTTGGCAGCCCAGTCGCGGGATGAGCCGGAGCCGTACTCCTTGCCTGCCAGGACCACCAGCGGAATGCCGGCAGCCTGGTAGTTCTGGGCGGCGTCGTAGACATAGGCCTGCGGGGCGTCCGGCTGCGTGAAGTCGCGGGTGAAGCCGCCCTCCACGCCGTCGAGGAGCTGGTTCTTGATGCGGATGTTCGCGAAGGTTCCGCGGATCATGACCTCGTGGTTGCCACGGCGGGAGCCGTAGGAGTTGAAGTCCTTGCGGTCCACACCGTTGGCCAGCAGGTACTGACCGGCCGGGGTGTCCGACTTGAAGGAGCCGGCCGGAGAGATGTGGTCGGTCGTGACGGAATCGCCGAGCTTCAGCAGCACCCGGGCACCGGTGATGTCCGATACCGGCTCCGGCTGTGCCTTCATGCCCTCGAAGTACGGGGGCTTCCGGACGTAGGTGGACTTGGGGTCCCAGGCGAAGGTGTCGCCTGCCGGGGTGTCCAGTGACTTCCAGCGCTCGTCGCCTTCGAAGACGCCCTCGTAGCCGCGGGCGAACATCTCCTTGTCGATCGAGGAGTCGATGACCTGCTGGACCTCGACCGGGTTCGGCCAGATGTCCTTCAGGAAGACATCGTTGCCGGCCTGGTCCTGGCCCAGGGCGTCGGTCTCGAAGTCGAAGTCCATGGAACCGGCCAGGGCGTAGGCGATGACCAGCGGCGGGGAGGCCAGGTAGTTCATCTTCACGTCCGGGTTGATCCGGCCTTCGAAGTTGCGGTTGCCCGACAGCACCGAGGTCACGGAAAGGTCGTTGGCCGCGATGGCCTCGGAGATCTCAGGGGCCAGCGGCCCGGAGTTGCCGATGCAGGTGGCGCAGCCGTAACCCACGATGTAGAAGCCAAGCTTCTCCAGGTACGGCGTCAGGCCCGACTTCTCGTAGTAGTCGGTGACCACCTTGGAGCCCGGCGCCACGGAGGTCTTGACCCACGGCTTGGAGGCCAGGCCCTTGTCGACGGCGTTGCGGGCCAGCAGCGCCGCGGCGAGCATCACCGAAGGGTTCGACGTGTTGGTGCAGGACGTGATCGAAGCGATCGCCACGGCCCCGTGGTCCAGTTCGAACTCCCGGCCATCGGCCGAAGTGACCTGGACCGGGTGGGAAATACGGCCCGCGGAGCCGTGCGCTGCCGAGTAGATCGGCGGATCGCGGTCCTCGTCCTTTACATGCGTATCCGGCTGGGTGAACGAGGGCGGGTCCGAGGCCGGGAACGTCTCGTCAAGGGACTCATCCACGGTGCCGGGAGCCGGCTGGTGGGAGACGTAGTTGAGCAGGTCGTGGCGGAACTCGTCCTTGGCCTCCGTGAGCACGATGCGGTCCTGGGGACGCTTCGGGCCGGCGATCGAGGGGACAACCGTGGACAGGTCCAGCTCAAGGTACTCGGAGAACTTGATCTCGCGGGACGGATCGTGCCAGAGGCCCTGTTCCTTGGCGTAGGACTCCACAAGCGCGACGTTCTCTTCGGACCGGCGGGTGAGGCGCAGGTACTCGAGGGTGACGTCGTCGATCGGGAACATCGCCGCGGTGGA
>JAODMV010000189.1 GCA_025464875.1 Arthrobacter sp.
CTACAAGCTGCGGGGCGCCACCGTGCGGGCGGCCATGAGAGACCATACCCCGTACGGGCCGCCGTCCGGCCACCTCACCCTGGCCGAGGTGGCCGGGCGAGCCGTGGTTTTTCTGCCCCGGCACGGCGCCGGGCATTCGCTGCCGCCCCAGCGGATCAACTACCGGGCCAATCTGTGGGCGCTCAAGAGCCTTGGCGTCGAGGCCGTCATTTCCTCATCGGCCGTGGGCGGCCTGCGGGCCGGCTACGGGCCGGAAACGTTTGTGGTCCCGGACCAGCTGATCGACAGGACCTGGGGGAGGGCCGACACCTTCTTCGACGGCACGGTCGCCGAAGGCACCGAAGCGGCCGGGGTGCAGCACCTGCCGGCAGCTGACCCCTTTTGTCCCGGGCTGCGTGCCCGGCTGACCGCGGCGCTGTCGGACCAGCAGCTGCCGCACGCGCCGGCGGGGACAGTGGTCGTGATCAACGGGCCACGCTTCTCCACACGGGCCGAGTCCGCCTGGTACACGGCCGCCGGTGCCGACATCATCAGCATGACCCAGTACCCGGAGCCCGTCCTGGCCGCCGAACTGAACATGGGATTCGTTAATCTGGCCTACATCACCGACTCGGACACCGGCCACGACGGCTCGGACCCGGTCACCGCCGAGGCCGTGTTTGCCCGACTCAAAAACGCCCAGCCGGACATCCTGGCGGTCATCGACGCAACGGTTGCCGCGATCGGCCAGGACTATGTCCCGCCCCGGCTGATGGACCCGACCGCGGTGAACCGGATCATGGCTCTTCCCGCCGCAAGCCATACCGGCGATCGCCAATGAGGCTTTTGATCACCGGCGGGGCCGGCTTCATCGGCTCCCACATCGTCGATGCCGCACTGGAGAAGGGCTGGCAGGTCCGTGTTCTGGACCTGCTGGATTCCGGCATCCATCCGGTCCCGCCCCGGTTTGACTCCCGGGTGGAGCTTCTCACCGGCGATGTCGCGGATCCGGCGACCGTGCGCCGCGCCCTGGAGGGGATCCAGACCGTCTGCCACCAGAGCGCGAAGGTCGGGCTCGGGGTCAGTTTTGCCGACGCGCCGGACTACATCCGCAATAACGACTACGCCACAGCGGTCCTGCTCGCCGCCATGGAAGAACAGCGGATCCGCCGCCTGGTGCTGGCCTCCTCGGTGGTGGTCTACGGCGAGGGAGCCTACACCGACCCCGAGTCCGGGTTGCCGGTCCGGCCCGGGCAACGGAGGGAGGATGACCTCCGCGCTGGCATTTTTGACCCACGCAGTCCTGACACCGGGGCAATCCTTGAACCCGCACTCATCACCGAAGACGCCCGGCTGGACCCACGCAACGTGTACGCCGCCTCCAAGCTCAGCCAGGAACACCTTGCCGCCGTGTGGGCCCGGGCTGTTGGCGGCTCGGTAATCGCACTGCTGTACCACAACGTTTACGGGCCCCGGATGCCAGGCGACACACCTTACGCCGGGGTCGCTTCCCTGTTCCGCTCCGCTCTGGCCCGCGGCCAGGCGCCCCGAGTCTTTGAAGACGGCGCCCAGCGCCGCAGCTTCGTCCACGTCAGGGACGTGGCCGCCGCCAACATCCTGGCCGCTGAATCCCTCTACCCGGCACCGGGCCCGGGCCCGCGCCCACACTTCCGGGCCTACAACGTCGGTGCCGATGACACGCACACCATCGGCGACGTCGCAGTTGCGTTAAGTTCGTTCAGCGGAGGCCCAGCCCCGGTAACCAACGGCCAGTACAGGCTCGGCGACGTCCGGCACATCACCGCCTCATCGAACCGGATCAAAAAGGAGCTGGGCTGGTCCCCTTCCACCGGCTTCGACGCCGGCATGCGCGAACTTGCCACCGCACCGCTGCGAGGCTCCGAACCCGGCTGAAATGATCCAGCCTGAAGAAAAACGGCCGGGACCGTGTGCGGTCACGGCGTCGTGCCTCTAGGGTTTTCGCCAAGCGGCCGCGGGCAGATGCCGTGGTGCCGGATCCGGGAGAGCGTCCCGTCGCGGAGCAGGGCGAACAGAACTCTTGAGCGCTGGCAGGCGAGGGCGATGAGGGCCTGCTTGGCTCGAGGGGCATGGGCTACCTCTATGTCCGCCGCGAGCTGCTCGACCGTCTCCAACCCATCATGCCCGGCTGGAAGGCCGCCCGAAAGCCGGCCGAGAGCTTCTACGGGCCGGCCATGGACCTGTCGCGCACGGCCTCGAAGCTCGACGTCTCGTTGGCGTGGTTTCCCGCCCTGGCCGACCAGGCGGCGCTGGGCATCTGCCGCCGGTTCGGAATCACCGACCTCCTCGATCGCAACGCCCGGCTCGCCGTTCGCCTGCAGGACGCGCTGGCGGCGGAGGGCTCCGCCTGTCGCCCCTTCCCCGACCAGCATCGCTCTACCATCGTCTCCGTCCCGGCGAGCGACACCGAGGCGGTCATGGCGCGCTTCCGCCAGGCCAAGGTGGTGGCGTCGGTCCGTGCCGGCAGGATCCGGCTGGCGGTACATTTCTATAATCTGGAGGAAGAGCTCGATCGCGTGGCCGGGCTGATCGGACGCGCGTGAGCAACGGGGACTACGGTACTGCGCTCCTCCGGGGGACCTCGACTTCGGGTGGGCCTTGGGCCGAGGGGCTGCCTTCGGCAGCCACACCACCCTGACCGGCGTCCGGCGGTTAGAGTTACAGGGTTTAGGGAGCGGGTCGTAAGTTGTCGTTGACTGCTGTTACGACTCTGCAGTGCACCGCGTCCACTGCCTGAGCGTCCATGTTGCTGCCCGGCGCCGTTGTTTGCCGTGGCCTTTGGCTATCCATCCGGGGCGTAGCCTTCAGGAGAGGTGAGCAAGGGTGCTCCCTCTGGGGGAGGTGGATGGTGATGAATACTTATGCCTTCGTGCTGGACCTGGAGAGGAGCGGTGCGGTACCGGGGGGTGGGTGCCGCACATCGCTGACGGTCTTGACCGGGAGGTGGCTTTTGAGCAAGCGGGCCCTGGTGATTAGGTAGAGTCCCGCCAACTGCCAGGTAGGGTAGTCGCCACATTGGCCGCGAAGCGGGCGCGAGCGGCGTGTCACATGACGAATTATTCGGCAACATCGAGGACCGTTTTTCCCGGAGCTGCGATCGTCACCCATCATGGTAATCAGTCCCTCCGATTGGTGCTCGGCAACTGGCCGAAGAGGGAGCGCGCCCGCGCCGCCGGTGGATTTAGAGCCCTAAGCCACACCATCCAGAGCAGCCGAGAGACCTGCCTCATTGACGCTGCAGCTTCCCCAGGGACATTCCTCCCCGAAAGGTGCTAATGGCAGGAACGATGGAAAGGAAAGAGCCATGACGATCGATCGCATTCACACCACTCACTCGGGGTCCTTGCCCCGCACCCCGGAACTCATTGCGGCCAACGCGGCCCGCACATTCGCCGAGGACGGGTTCACCCTGGAGCGGACGCCGGAGTTCGAGGGGCTGCTCACCAACGCAGTCGTCAACCTCGTCCAGCACCAGAAGGATCTTGGCATCACGATCCCCGGCGACGGGGAATACGGCAAGGCCATGTCCAACGCCGTGGACTACGGGGCCTGGTGGACCTACAGCTTCCAGCGCACCTCCGGCCTGGAACTGACGGAATTCAACCCGATCCTTGCGGAGGCGGTCCGCAGCGAACCGGGCAACATCAAGCTCACATCCTTCGCCGACCGGCGCGACTGGACCCTGTTCGCCGAGGCGTACCAGGATCCGGAAAGCGGAATTCAGATCGGAAAGAACGCCACCGCGTTCCCGTCCGCGACCGGACCGATTTCTTACACCGGCCAGGCCGCGCTGGCCAGTGACATCGCGAACCTCAAAGCGGGCCTCGCCGCTGCAGACGTGCCGACCGGATTCATCACGGCTCTGTCGCCCGGGTCCGCCAGCCGGATCGGCAACGACTACTACGCCACTGAGGAAGAGTTCGTCTACGCCTGGGCAGACGTATTGCGCGAGGAATACCGCGCGATCGTCGAGGCGGGACTGATCGTGCAGATCGATGATCCGTCCATTGCGGAAAACTGGGACCAGATCAACCCGGCGCCCAGCGTCGAGGACTACCAGCGCTTCACCCAGATCCGGGTCGAGGCGTTGAACTACGCCCTGCGTGGACTGCCCGAGGAGCAGGTCCGCTTCCATGTCTGCTGGGGATCCTGGCACGGCCCGCACACCACCGACATTGAATTCCGCCACATCGTGGACCTCGTGCTGGGTATCAACGCCGGCTCGTACTCGTTCGAGGCGGCCAACGTCCGCCACGAACACGAGTGGACCCTCTGGCAGGACACGGTGCTTCCCGCCGGAAAGATCCTCGTCCCGGGTGTCGTCTCGCATGCGACAAACGTCGTCGAGCATCCGGAACTGGTGGCCCAGCGGATCGAGCGCTTCGCCGGGTTGGTGGGCCGCGAAAACGTCATCGCCTCCACCGATTGCGGGCTCGGCGGGCGGCTGCACCCGCAGATCGCCGACGCTAAGCTCGAATCCCTTGGTCGCGGCGCGCAGATCGCCTCGAACCGGCTCTTCGCGCGTTCCGGAGCCAACGTCTAGAACCAAGACGCAAGAAAAGGCACCGTCCCTTCGGGATGGTGCCTTTTTTGCCTTCGCACCTGATCAGGGTGCACGAGGCGTTTCTCGGCGCCTGCGACTTCACGGCTCCGGCATCGGCAACGGGGCTGCGCGCCCCACGGTGGGGCCGAGCCGGCTCAGCCTTCACAGTCTGTGCAGTATGCGTGGGCGCCCTTCTGCCGGGCAATCTGGGAGCGGTGCCGGACCAGGAAGCAGGAGTAGCAGGTGAACTCGTCGTCGGCCTGCGGGATGACCTGGACGATCAGCTCCTCGGCGATGAACTCGCCGCCGGGGACACCATGCCCGTCCAGGCCGTCGGCCTCATCGAGTTCCAGG
>JAODMV010000207.1 GCA_025464875.1 Arthrobacter sp.
TCCGTCGCCGAACGGCTTCAGGGGAAGTTCGAAGGTCGAGGTGCTGTCGCCGTCGACGCGTTTGCCGTCGACGCGCTGAACCGATCCGCGGGCGTTCGATTTGTAGACGGTGACCGTGCCGGTGCCGCTGGTTTTCACCGTAAGCCGGATGTCCCGCACGGAGGTCCACCGCCGCCAGTAGCTGGCCGGGAAGGCGTTGAAGTAGGTGCCGAAGGAAATCTGCTCGCCGGAGCGGACCCGCATGGAGTGCCTCGTGAGCAGGTCCTCAAAGTGCGCCTCACGGCCGCCCGAGCTGAACATCTGCAGCTTCTCTTCGGGATGCTTCGGAGTGCGGGCCAGTTCGTCGTTCTCCCGCAAGCGGATGCCGCTGGCGGTACCGGCGTCCACGTAGAGGGGCATCGTGTCCGTCTGGTCCGCCGATGGCAGGATCACCCGCTGAATGGTCTTCCAGCCGGTCGTCGCTTCAGCGGCGCTCATGCGTCCACTCCTCCGCTTTCAATCTTCGCGCCGCCCTCGAAATGCGGGCGGATCTTGTTGTCGAACATGGTCAGGGCGGAGCCGATGGCCATGTGCATGTCCAGGTACTTATACGTGCCGAGTCGCCCGCCGAAGAGGACGTCCGTCTCGGCGGCGGCCAGGTCGCGGTACTTGAGCAGCCGTTCCCGGTCGGCGGCGGTGTTGATCGGGTAGTAGGGCTCGTCGCCCTTCTCCGCGGCGCGGGAGAACTCGCGCATGATGACGGTCTTGTCCGTCTGGTAGTCGCGCTCCGGGTGGAAGTGGCGCGGCTCGATGATGCGGGTGTAGGCCACATCGGCGTCGTTGTAGTTGACCACCGAAGTTCCCTGGAAGTCTCCGACGTCGAGCACTTCTTCCTCGAAGTCGATCGTGCGCCAGGACAGATCACCCTCGGCGTAGTCAAAGTAGCGGTCGACGGGACCGGTGTAAACCACGGGGATGTTCCCGACGACCTTGTCCCTGCTGTACTCGTGGGACTCGTCGAAGAAGTCGGTGCTGAGCCGGACTTCGATGTTCGGGTGCTCCGCCATCTTCTCGATCCAGGCCGTGTAGCCGTTCGTGGGCAGGCCCTCGTATGTGTCGTTGAAGTAACGGTTGTCGTAGTTGTAGCGGACCGGGAGGCGGGAGATGATGCCTGCGGGCAGGTCCTTCGGGTCCGTTTGCCACTGCTTGCCGGTGTAGTGCTTGATGAACGCCTCGTACAGCGGACGCCCGATGAGCTGAATGCCCTTGTCGTTCAGGTTCTGCGGGTCGGTGCCGGCCAGTTCCCCGGCCTGTTCCTTGATCAGCTCTTGTGCCTGGCCGGGAGTCAGGTTGGCCCGGAAGAACTGGTTGATCGTCGCCAGGTTGATCGGCAGGGAGTAGACCTCGCCCTTGTGGACGCCGTACACCTTGTGCACGTAGTTGGTGAACGTCGTGAAGCGGTTGACGTACTCCCAGACACGCTCGTTCGAGGTGTGAAAAAGGTGGGCACCGTAGCGGTGAACCTCGATGCCGGTCTGCTCTTCCTTTTCGCTGTAGGCGTTGCCGCCTATGTGGTGCCGGCGGTCGAGAACGACGACCTTCAGGCCCAGCTCCGTGGCGGCCTGTTCTGCGATTGTCAGGCCAAAGAAGCCCGACCCTACGATGACGAGGTCAGCGGTCACAAACTCTCCTGATTTGAATGCGGGCAGCCCAACGTTGCGCATTGTCTGCTGCTCTAGCCTACCCGAGGCGCTCTCGGAAGCAGCGATCGCCCCTGATCGCACGGCGCCTCGGCGGCGGCCGCGTGCCTGCGTTCCCGGCTGGTTTCCGTCGGATTTCCGGCCTTATCCACATCCGCCTGTTTCCCGGGCGCGCGCCGCCTGCGCCGCCCCCTACGGTGGAACGTAGGCACCGCCGCCGGAAAGGATTCCCTGATGATGCTGCACTGCACGCTGGTAGCGGCACCGGGGTCCGCGCTTGGCCCGGAGCCGATCGAGCTGGCCGTCGATGTGCCCGCGGATTGCGTCGGCGTGGAGCTTGAGGCCGCCGTGTCCCGGCGCTACGGGACGGGCGAGTTGTCCCTGCAAGGAGCCCCTGTCGCCGCCATGACGGTAGGCGAGGCGCCCCTCGTCCAGGGCGCCGTCCTGGTCGACGGCTCCCCCGCGTCAAGGCACCGGGCCGGGGCCGGCGAATCGGAGCCGTCCCCGCTGATGCTGGCCGTGCACAGCGGGCCCGGCGCAGGCACGGTCTTCGCCGTGCGGCGCGGACGATTCCGGATCGGGCGCAGCGGGACGGAGATCACCATTCCGGACGCGGACCTTTCCCGGATGCATGCGCGGCTGGACGTGTCGGAGTCAGCGGTCACCATCGCCGACCTCAACAGCGCCAACGGAACGACCGTAGACGGGAAGAAAGTGCGGGAGTCCGCGGTGACAACCGACTCGCTGATTGCTTGTGGCAACTCGACCATGTCGGTCATCTTCGGCGGTGCCGCGCATACCGGGTTCTCGGATTCCCGAGTTGAGGTTGCAGGATCCGACGTCAGCGAACCGCTCGTTGTCGGCAACGCCGCTCCCGGCAGCAACCGGGCAGCTGTGGTTCTGGCCGCCGCCCTCCCGCTGGTGATTGGAGTGGGTCTGGCGCTTCTCACGGGAATGTGGATGTTTCTGGCCTTTACCGCCGTTTCCGTGGTCTCCGTCCTGGTTCCGCTCGCATCCGGCCGGCGTCAGCGCCGAGAGCTGAGGGCCGCGGTGGAAACCGCCCTGCTGGAGGACCGGAGACGGCGACGGCGGGCCGCGCCGTCCGCCGCGGAGCTTTGCCTCCATCGCGCCTTCGGGGATCCGGGCCCGCGGCAGCCTTCCAGCCGATCGGCGCCCGTGTGGCTACGGCTCGGGCTGGCTGAGCAAGCCGCGAACATCCGGCTGGAACCGGCTGATCCCCGGTTCCGGCCGCCCGCACTCGGCCCGGCGCCGCTGACGCTGGACCCGTCCGCCGTTGTCACCACCGTCCGGGGCCCGCAGTCCGCTGTCGCCGGCCTGGTCCGCTCCGTCATCATGCAGCTCGCCGGATACCCCCTCGCCCAGCGCACCCGGGTCCTCCTCCATGGCACTCCGGGGGCCCTACCCCTCGCCTCGCGGTTCCTGCCCGGCGTGACGCTCTCGGGAAACGGGGCTGCCACGGCGGCCCGGCTGACCGCTGGCCCCGGTCCGGGATACGACGACGGGCTGTTGATCATCCTGCACGGCACGGACCCGCCACCGGCCGGGCCCGCACCGGGACCGGACGCCGGGACCGCCGGTCTGCCGGCCTTGGCCGCCGGCCACGGCTGGCGGGTGATCGATTGCTCGCCGGAAGCCGGGCCGGCGGTCGGGCCGATCATCGTTCTCGGCGAGCGCACCGCCTTGCTCAGCGCCGGCTCCGAAGAGATCGGCTTCGTCCCTGATCTGGTCCCGCTTCCGGCCTTCGACCGCTACTGCCGCCGGTTCGGGGCAGCCGGGGGTGCAGGGAAAGCGCCCCCGGCGGCGATCCCCGGCGCCTGCACCCTGGCTGAAGTCCTGCCGCTCACGGCGGCAGAGATTTCCCGGCGTTGGTCCCGGAGCCGCCGCTCGCCGGGGCTTGCCGTTCCGGTCGGCACCGGCTGCTCGGGGCCGCTCCTGGTGGATCTCCAGGCGGACGGGCCCCACTTCCTGGTGGCCGGCACCACGGGCTCGGGAAAGTCGGAGTTCCTGCGGACCCTCGCCGCGGGCCTCGCCGCCAGCTATCCGCCGGACCGCGTCACCCTGCTCCTCGTGGATTTCAAGGGCGGCTCCGGTCTGGGACCCCTGTCCGGGCTGCCGCACTGCGTCGGCATGCTGACGGATCTGGGCACGAATGAAGTGGCGCGGGCTTTGGTCTCATTGCGGGCGGAAGTGCGGCGCAGGGAAGAGCTGCTCGCCGCGGCGCGGGTCTCCGATCTGTCCGCGTATGAGTCGCTGGCTTCGCCGGCCCCCGCCGTCCCCCATCTGATACTGGTCATCGACGAGTTCAGGATGCTGGTGGAGGAAGCGCCGGGGGCGCTGTCCGAGCTCATGAGAATCGCGGCTATCGGCCGCTCCCTGGGAATACATCTCATCATGGCAACGCAGCGCCCGCAGGGAGCATTGACGGCGGACATCCGGGCCAACGTCACCAGCCGTATCGCCCTGAGGGTCCAGTCCGAGATGGAATCGATGGACATCATCAATTCCAAGCTCGCTGCCGGCATCCCGATAGCGAGTCCCGGCCGCGCGTTCCTGGCCCGCGGAACCGAAGCGCCGGAGGAGTTTCAGACGGCGGCGCTCACCCCCGCGGCCGCGCAGGCCCCACGCACGGTCACCGTACGGGCTATCGGGGAAGTCCTCACGAGCCCGCCAGCCGGGGCCTACTCCGGCGCCGCCGACAGCGCTACCCGCCCGGCCGAGGCCGCCCCGACCCCGGCGCAGACCGCGGCACCCCTTGTCGACGTGACTTCGGGGCTGTGGGCGGCCCTGGGCGGAGCCCGGCCCCGCCACCCCGTGGCCGATCCGCTCCCTGCGCTGCTGCCGTATCCAGCGGGGAACTCCCCCGTCCCCCCACAGCTGCGCGGAATGCCGCGCGGCGCCACCTCAACGGAGGCGGCAACGGGCGGAACGGTCCGGCTGGGATGGGTGGATCTGCCGGAACAGCAGTGCGTCGCCGAGCTGCGCTGGCTACCGCTCGAGCACGGCCACCTTGGACTGGTTGGCGGCGCAGCCGGCAGCGTGGACACCGCCGCGGCGCTGGGGGTGGGGCAGTTGCTGACCGCGGACACGGAGTTCCACCTCTACATCCTGGACGCCGCGGGCTCCTTCGGCCCCGCGACAGCGTCACCTCGAGTCGGAGCCGTGGCGAGCCTGCCCGAACTCCGCCGCGCCGCCAGGGTGCTGGAGCGCGTAGCCGACGAAATGACCCGGAGGCTGGGCGCCCCCGCGCTCGACGAATCGCCGCCCCTGGTCCTGGTGCTCAGCGGCTGGGGATCCTGGGTTTCGGCGTTCCGGTCCGGCCCCCTGGCATGGGCCGAAGATCTCGTCCACGACATCGTCCGCGACGGCGGAAAGGCCGGAATCACGGTCCTCGTCTCCGGCGAACGCGAACTGGTGACCTCCAGATTCTTCGCCAGCCTTCCCAACCGCGCCTTCTTCCCGGCCGGGTCCACCGAGGAGGGGCGTCTTGCGTGGCCGAGGCTGCCCGCCTTGGAGGTGCTGCCCGGCCGCGTCGTCGTTTTCGGCGCCTTCGTGGAGGGTCACTCCTCGGAGGGCCACATCGCCCAGCTCTTCGACCTGCCTGACCCGGCCGGGTGGCGCGGCAGTGCCGTGCGCCGCCGACCCTTCCGGGTGGATGCGCTTCCCGCGCTCGTTACCGTGGCAGAAGTGATGGCCGCGTCCGGCTCCGCGGGTGCTGGTCCTCTGAGGACGCCTCCCGGGTCCGGCTCCCTGTGCGTCGGCGTAGGAGGTGACGAGCTCCTGCCGTTCGCAGTTCCCTTGCCCCGCGGCGGTGTGCTGGCCGTCCTCGGAGGTCCCGCGTCCGGCAAGAGCTCTTTGCTGGCCGCCCTCCCCGGCCTCAATCCCTCCGCCGGCGGGTGGCTGGTGCCCGGATTGGGCGCGGACCCTGAGCAGTATTGGTCCCAAGCGCACGCCAGGGCTGTCGCCGGCACCCTGGACCGGGACGCGGCAGCGTTGGTGGACGACATCGACCTTCAATCCACGGAAACCAACGCCCGGCTCCTCGGCCTGAACAGCCTCGGTTGGACGGTGATCATGACCGCCGGCTTCGGACCGGCCTTGGACCGGAGGGTGCCCCTCGCGCTCCACGCGCGCAGCCAGGGACGGGCCATCCTGCTCCGTCCACGCAGCCTCCTGGACGGAGAGCTGTTCGGGGTCCGGTTCGAACTGGAGCACAGCCCTCCGCCTGGACGAGCCGTCGTGATCTCAGACGGGAGGGCGGCCGCGGTTCAGCTCGCCACGGTCCAGGCCCACGCCGGGCCAGGGCGAGACGGTAGGCCGGGGTGAGTCGGCGGGCCGGCCGCTAGAGGGCGGGTGGGGCGGTAGGCCGGGGTGAGACGGCGGGCCGGCCGCTAGAGGGCGGGTGGGGCGCCGCCTGGCCTGGAAGCGAAAGCGATGACGCGCTTGTCGAACAGCAGGATGATTCCGGTGGCGGCCGGCACCAGCATCGCCAGGCCGGCGAGGGGGTATCCCCCGGTCAGCGTGGGGAAGCCGATGGTGAGCACGAAGAGCTGAGCCACCAGGGCGCCGGCCCGGGGCCAGCGGTAGCCGCGGAACAGGAAGCGGGCGACCGCGAAGAGCCAGGCGGAAAAAGCCAGCAGCAGACCCAGCGTAAAAACAGCGCCCCAGAAGGAGAGCACCGGCGCGCCGCTCAGAAGCTGGGTTCCGTACCAGGCCGCCGCAAGTAATAGCGCAGTTGCCTCGAGCGCCACAATGATGGCGATAACGTGAATTCCCACGGGCCGCGCGGCCCCCGGGGACTCCGTACTTTCGGCCGCGGTCTCGCCGTTAGGGCCGGGCGCGGAATCCTCGGCGGGGGTTTCGGCGGGATCGGGTGGGTCCACGGGGGGTCTTGACACACTGGCACAGTACCGGACATAGTCGACTAAGTGCGAGGAAGCCGCCAGCCAATGTGACGCATCGCTCACGATTTGTAGGCATTTTGGAGTCTATTACCCCTTGTTTACACGGCGTTAACATGACACGCTTAATTCAGATGACTAAGGGGGCCCAGAGGGCCCTTTTCTTATGGAGCCCCTAGTGAATAATTTCACAATGGGCGTTTAACGAATTCCCTTGAATGGAGTGACTGATCAGCATGGATTGGCGTAACCGCGCAGCGTGTCTCGACAAGGACCCGGAGCTGTTTTTCCCTGTAGGAAACACTGGGCCCGCCCTCCTGCAGATCGAGGAAGCCAAGAGCGTCTGCCGGCGCTGCCCGGTGATCGATACCTGCCTGCAGTGGGCCTTGGAATCCGGCCAGGACGCCGGCGTCTGGGGCGGCATGAGTGAGGACGAGCGCCGGGCCCTGAAGCGCCGCGCCGCACGAGCCCGCCGCGCCTCCTGATTCTCCGCCGCATGGCGACACTTCGCCTCCGGGCGGAACGGCCGCAGACCCCCGGGTCTGCGGCCGTTGCCGTTTAACCGTCCTGCGCGGAACGCAGGCGGCCCGCTTCAGTGCCGATTCAGCGTGGCCAGGCTCAGGACAATCTGCACTGCCGTTCCGCCGTCCTCCCGGGCCTTCCATTGGATAGTCCCGCCGAGCTCACTCGTGACCAGGGTGCGGACGATCTGCAGCCCCAGCCCCTCGGCATAGGGCGTCTCGGGGAGACCGACGCCGTCGTCCTCCACCGTCACGGTGAGCAGCTCGTCCCCATCTTCGCTTTCGGAGCGGTCGGCGATAAGCCGGACCGTGCCGGCCCGGCCTTCCAGACCATGTTCGACGGCGTTGGTCACCAGTTCGTTGATGACCAGGGCCAGCGGGGTGGCGAAGTCGCTCGGCAGTTCGCCGAACAGCCCCGAACGCTGGGTCTTGACCTGCTGCGACGGCGAGGCCACTTCGGCCGACAAGCGGAACTGCCTCCCGATGAGTTCATCGAAGTCCACGCTCTGGGCCAGCCCCTGTGACAGCGTCTCGTGCACCAGCGCAATGGTCGCCACCCGGCGCATGGCCTGTTCGAGTCCCTGCTTGGCCTCATCGCTGACCATGCGCCGTGACTGCATCCGCAGCAGCGCCGCGACGGTTTGCAGGTTGTTCTTTACCCGGTGGTGGATCTCGCGGATCGTAGCGTCCTTCGTGACGAGTTCCATCTCCCGCCGCCGGAGCTCGGACACGTCGCGGCACAGGACCAGCGCCCCGAACCGCTGCTGTTCGTCGCGCAGGGGTATCGCCCGCAGGGACAGGCTGACGCCGCGTGATTCGATTTCACTGCGCCACGGCATGCGGCCCGTGACAACCAGCGGCAGGGTCTCGTCGACCAAGCGCCGGTCCCTGAGCAGACCGGCGGTCACCTCGGCCAGGGACCTGCCTTCAAGGGACTCTCCGTCGCCAAGGCGGCGGAAGGCGGAGACCCCGTTCGGGCTCGCATACTGCACGATGCCCTCGGCGTCGAGCCTGATCAGGCCGTCGCCCACGCGAGGCGCACCGCGGCGCGACCCCGTGGGCGAGGCGAAGTCCGGCCAGAGGCCGAGGGTCCCCATGCGCAGCAGGTCGTAGGCGCACTGCCGGTAGGTCAGCTCCAGCCTGGACGGCATCCGCGAACTGGAGAGGTCCATGTGGGAGGTCACGACGGCAAGCGTCCGGCCGTTGCGGACCATCGGCACGGCCTCGACCCGGAGGGGCATATCGCTGCTCCAGTTGGTCTCGTTGGAGCGCTCGATGGTGCGGCTTTCCCAGGCTTTGTCGACCAGCGGCTTCAGGTCCGACCTGATCCCCTCCCCCACGAAGTCGGCATGGAACACCGTATGCGAGGTGGAGGGCCGGACGTGGGCGAGTGCCACGTAGCCAAACTCGGGATGCGGAAACCACAGCGCCAGGTCGGCGAAGGCAAGGTCGGCGACCATCTGCCAGTCGCCGACCAGGAGGTGCAGCCACTCGGCATCCCCCGGCCCGAAATCAGCATGCTCCCTGATAGGGTCCGTAAAGATTGCCACAGCACCTCCATTAGCGACGCGGGCAGCGGGCTGCTCTTAGCGTCGAACGATTGACCTCAAGAGCCTCAATGCTACCGACAGCGAGGCCATGTCATCCGCTTCGAGGGCATTGACCTCATCGAACATGCTCTTGGCCCGGCTCAGCTGCGCCACGTTCTGGCTTTCCCAGAGCCTCAGCCTCTCTTCTGCCGGTGTTCCCGCGGGCGTGCTCTCCAGCACCGCCGTCGTCATGTCCGAGACGGTGGAGTACAGGTCGTCGCGGAGGGCCGCACGGGCCAGGGCCTGCCAGCGGTCCTTCCTGGGCAGCTTCGTGATCCGTTCGAGCAGGGAATCGGCGTGGAAGCGGTTGAACACCGTGTAGTAGACATGGGCAATGGACTCCACCGGCTCGGGGCTGACCTGGACGATCTTGGCGATGTCGAGGAGAACGAAGCTTTCGAACAGTTCCGCCCAGCGGTGGGCCAGGTCTTCGGGGAGTTCCCAGCTTCTCGCCTTCTCGAGCCATTCGGCCACCCGGGCGCGGTCGTCGCCGCGCAGGTAGTCCAGCAGCCGGGCCCGCATGGGGTCCATCAGCGGCTTGAACTCGGCCACGATCTCGGCGATGGGCCGGGAGGGGCTGCCCTGGCTGAGGACCCACCGCACGGCGCGGTCCAGGAGCCGGCGGATGTCCAGGTGGACGGTGCTCCAGTGTTCGGTCGGGAAGGACGCCGGCAGTTCGTTGAGTTCCGCGACCATGACATTGAGCTCGTAGACCTCACGGAGCGCCACGAACGCCTTGGCCACGGCGGCCTCCCCGGCCGAAGTCTCTTCCATGGCCCGGAACGCGAAGGTGATCCCGCCCAGGTTGATCATGTCGTTCGCCACCACGGTCGCGATGATCTCCCGGCGCAGCGGATGGGTGTCCAGTTCGGCGTCGAACCTTTCGCGCAGCTGCTTCGGGAAGTAGGCCCGCAGGGTCTGCCGGAACCACGGGTCGTCGGCGAGGTCGCTGTCGCGCAGCGCGGTGGCCAGTTCGATCTTGGCGTAGGCCGCGAGGACGGACAGCTCCGGCGAGGTCAGTCCTTGGCCCTGGTCCAGGCGCTCACGCAGCGTTTCGGTCGTGGGCAGGGCCTCCAGCTCGCGTTTCAGATCCGCCCGTTTTTCCAGCCAGTCCATCAGCCGTTCGTAGCTGGGGCTCCATTCGGCCACCCGCATCCGGTCGTTGAGCAGCAGAATATTCTGGTCGATGTTGTCCTCCAGCACGAGCCGGGCGACTTCGTCGGTCATCGACGCCAGGAACTCCGCCCGTTCGGCGGGATCAAGTTTGCCCGCCGCCACCATCCGGTCGACGAAGATCTTGATGTTGACCTCGTGGTCGGAGCAGTCCACGCCGGCCGAGTTGTCGATCGCGTCGGTGTTGAGGATGACGCCCTGCAGCGCGGCCTCGATGCGTCCGCGCTGGGTCATGCCCAGGTTGCCGCCTTCGCCGACCACCTTTACGCGCAGGTCCCGCCCGTTGACCCGGATGGCGTCGTTGGCCTTGTCCCCCACCTCGGCGTTGCTTTCGGTGCTGGCCTTGACGTAGGTGCCGATGCCGCCGTTGTAGAGCAGGTCAGCCGGCGCCAGGAGGATCGCGCGCAGGAGTTCGGGCGGGCTCAGCCGCGTCGTGCCGTCGGGCAGTCCCAGCGCGGCCCGGACCTGCGCGGAGACGGGAATGGCCTTGACCTGGCGCGGGAAGACGCCACCGCCTTCACTGATCAGCGACTTGTCGTAGTCATCCCAGGAGGAGCGGGGCAGCTCGAAGAGCCGCTGGCGCTCCGCGAACGAGACGGCCTCGTCCGGGGCGGGATCGAGAAAGATGTGCCGGTGGTCGAAGGCGGCCAGCAGCCGGATGTGCTGCGAAAGAAGCATGCCGTTGCCGAAGACGTCCCCGGACATGTCCCCGACGCCCACCACGGTGAACGGTTCCGACTGCGTGTCCACGTCCAGCTCGCTGAAGTGGCGCTTGACCGATTCCCAGGCGCCGCGGGCGGTGATGCCCATGGCCTTGTGGTCGTAGCCCACCGATCCTCCGGAGGCGAAGGCATCGCCGAGCCAGAAGCCGTAGTCCGCGGCCAGCCCGTTGGCGATATCGGAGAACGACGCCGTTCCCTTGTCGGCCGCGACCACCAGGTAGGAATCGTCGTCGTCGTGCCGGACGACGTCGGACGGCGGCACGGCGGTTTCCCCGGCGGGCGTCGTGACGAGGTTGTCCGTGATGTCCAGGAGCCCGCTGATGAACGTCTTGTAGCTCTCGACCCCCTCGGCCAACCAGGCGCTCCGGTCCGCTGCCGGGTCCGGGAGCTGCTTGGCGTAGAAGCCGCCCTTGGCGCCGGTAGGCACGATCACGGCATTCTTGACCGTCTGCGCCTTGACGAGGCCGAGGATTTCGGTGCGGAAGTCCTCGCGGCGGTCCGACCATCGCAGCCCACCGCGGGCGACCTTGCCGAAGCGCAGGTGCACGCCTTCGACCCGGGGCGAGTAGACCCAGATCTCGAACATGGGCCTGGGGAACGGCAGCCCCTCGATGGCGGCAGGCTTCAGCTTGAAGCTGAGGTGGGTCTTGTTCTGGAAGTAGTTGGTCCTCAGCGTCGC
>JAODMV010000232.1 GCA_025464875.1 Arthrobacter sp.
CTGAACGCCATCGGTGCAGGGTTCGACGGCGTTGAGGTGCACTCCGCCAACGGCTACCTGCTCCACGAATTCCTTTCGCCGGCTTCCAACCAGCGCGACGACATCTACGGCGGCTCGCCCGCGAACCGCGCTCGTTTTGTCATCGAGCTTGTCAAAGCCGTAGTGGACGCCGTCGGCGCCGACCGCGTGGGCATCCGCATCTCCCCGGAGCACAACATCCAGGATGCGCTCGAACTGGACGCGGCCGATGTCCGCGAGACCTACGGCCACCTGGTGGACGCCTTGGCACCGCTGAACCTGGCGTACCTGAGCGTCCTCCACAAGGAGCCCACGAGCGAACTGGTCCAGGACCTGCGCGCCCGATTCGACGGGACCTTCCTGCTGAATACCGGCTTCGGAGTGGTCACGACTCGCGAGGAGGCCGTGGCGATTGTTGCCGACGGCCACGCTGACGCCGTCGTCGTCGGACGCCCGGCGATCGCCAACCCGGACCTGGTCCGCCGCTGGAGCGAAGGGCTGCCGGTCAATGAGCCGGACGCCGCTACCTTCTACAGCGACGGCGCCAAGGGCTACACGGACTACCCGGCCTACCAGAACTAGGGCCAGGCAGCAGCAGCCTCACGGCTGGACACGTCCAGTCGCAGCCACGAACAGTGGGCAGAACACCATTCTGCCCACTGTTCGCGTTTAAAAATGAGCATGTGCCGGGCTTGATTGGTGCAGGCATGGGCATGTCCCGCTTTAGACGCGAGGCATGGGCATGTCCTGCCTGAGGCGCGAAAAATGGGCATGTTCCCCACCGGGACGGCTCCTAAGCGCGCTGGATGGCCGCAGGCCTCTGGCACAGGCCGATGAAGCCGCCAAGCTGTTCCATGCCTGCCGGATGCGTGGGGAGGTAGTTGGTCAGTTCGGGCGCCCGGACCAGGACGGCCCGCCACTGCCCGCGGGACACAGCGACGTTGATCCGATTGCGCGAGAGCAGGAAGTCCATGCCGCGCGGAGCCTCGGCCACCGCCGAACACGCCATCGACACAATCACCACCGCCGCTTCCTGGCCCTGGAACTTGTCCACGGTTCCGACGCGGACGTCCGGCAGGGCGGCGCCATCCAGGGCGTCGCGGATCAGGTTCACCTGTGCGTTGTAGGCGGCCACGACCAGGACGTCGGCTGCCTCGAGCGGGCGGGTTCCCTGGTCGGTGTGCCAGTGAAGACCGAGATGGCGCCTGACTTGCCGGACGACTTCGGCTGCCTCCTCCGGGGAGGACGTGATATTGCCGCTGTGCTTGACCAGAACGGTTTCGATGCCGGCAGGCACGCCGTCCAGCCGTCGGCAGTCCGCTGCCGGGGCCGACCGCAGCCGGCCCTCATAGGAGAGCTCAGAAACGGCCCGGCACAATTCGGAGGTCATCCGCCACGAGTCCGCCAGGAAGTACCCGAGCTGGGGCGGAAGGGTGGCGTGGCCGGCGGATATCCACCCCAGGGCCGACTCGTCGACAGGTTCGGGGTGGCTACCCTGGCTGACCTGCGGCAACTGCTGGGGGTCGCCGAGCAGCAGCAAGCGGCTGCTCGCCTGCGCCACGGCGAGGGTGTTGGCCAAGGAGAACTGTCCGGCCTCATCAATCACCAACAAATCCAGGGAGCCGGCAGGCACGGTAGCGCCGGTCATGGTCCACGCGGTGCCGCCCACCAGGGCGCCGCCCGGGGAGCAGAGCAGGCGGGCGACGTCCTGGGCCGAACGCTGGACCCAGGGGAGCGGCTCCTGGTGCTTCACGTCCTTGGCGACCCGCGCCGGGTCGACACCGGCCTTGCTGACGGCGGTCCTGAGCAGGTTCTCCACCACGGCATGGGACTGGCCGACGACGCCGACCTTCCACCCGCGCGCCACCAGCCGGGCGATGACGTGCGAGCCCACATGCGTCTTGCCGGTTCCCGGCGGGCCCTGGACGGCGAGGTAGGAGTGGTCCAGGGCTCGGACGGCTTCCGTGATGGCATCGACGAAGCGGTCCGGTCCCTCGCCGGGTGCGGGCAGCGGCAGGCCCGAAGACAGCCGCGGCGGCACACGCCGCACCAGATCCAGGGCCGGATGCTTTCTGAAAGGGCTGTCGCCGGGACCGGACGCCCGCAGGCCGGCGGCGACGTTTTCGGCTAAGACGGCCAGCGCCTCCTCGAGGCTCTTGGTCTGGATGGGCTGGTCCTCGGTCAGGGCGACAGGCAGCTGGGCGTACGGCTCGATGTTCCGGCGGAGCTTGTCCCGGATCACGACGGTGTCCTTCCCGTCCTCATGGCCAAGTTCCATGATCTCGGTCCCGAACCAGCCGTTGCGTCCGGTGCCGCCGATGCCCGTGCCCTCGAGCCCGGCCGGAAGCGGGGGCTCGTACATCCGGAACCAGGTGCTCCCCTCGCGGAGGTCCGAGCCGGGGGTCACGGTGCCGATCAGCTGGACCCTGCGCTCCGGAAGCTTGGAACCGTCCCGCCACCAGTCCTCCAGGACCACCGCGTCCTCGACCAGGAAGACGTTGCGGTCCTGATGGTGCGTGTCCGGGCCGTTCTCGCAACGGTCAAAGTGCGCCCACCAGAACGCCTTGCGCTCGCGGCGGTGGTAGCTGACAGCTGCTGCCAGCATCGAGACCGCCTGCCGATCGGCCTCGGACAGGCCGGTGCCGGGTTCGGCGAACTCGGCCAGCGCCAGTTCAGCGAAGCTAGGGGCGGGGCCGGCCTCGTCGTCCTCGGACCGGGCGGGCGTCCCACCGGCACCCGGGGTGGCTCCTCTCCCGCCCTGCAGGTGCTCGGCGGGGTCCCGGGTGCCGGGGCTAATACCGCGCTCCGGGGCGAGGCCCAGCAGCCAGTTCCTGAGCTCCAGCGTGGACAGGCAGTCGTATTCGTTGTAGTCGGAGATGCCGGCGAGGATCGTCGCTGCGTCGGCGTGGCGCTCGGCGTCGCGCGCCTCGCAGAAGTTGGCATAGGCCACGACGGAGGCGCCGGCGTCTTTCACGTCGCCCGAACGCAGGTTCTGACCCATGTAGAGCGGTTCGAGCTTCTTGATGCTGTAGGAGTTTTCGGAGATCCGGATGCTGTTCCGAACGGCCTGGTAGAGGTCCACCAGGAGCCCGTCGCGCAACCACTGATCCACGGTGTCCTCGCCGGCGACATGCATCACGGAGAGTTTCCGGAGCGCTGTTTTTTCGTAGGCGGCGTAGTGGTAGACGTGCATGTCCGGGTAGTCCCGGCGGCGCTTCTCCACATAATCCAGGAAGTCCAAGAAGGCCTGCTTCTCCGCCTCCCGGCTGTGGGCCCAAAAAGGCTTGAACACGCCTTGCCCGCCGGGTTCAGCCGGCGCTTCGATGACGCCGAACAGGTACTCGAGCCCCCAGACCCCGGTGGCGCTGTCCTGCCACAGCGGGTCGCCCTCGAAGTCGAAGAAGATGTCGCCCTTGCTGGGCGGGGGAAGCTCGGCGAGTGTGTTCTCTCCGGTGAGCACGTAGCGGAGGGTGTGTTCTTCGCCGTCCTTGAGATAACGGACCTCACCGTCGGCGGCGCCCGTGCCGCTCTGCATCCGGGCCTGCTGCTGCAGGCGTAGCAGCGAGGCGCTCGCCGCGGAAAGGTCGGCTGCCGCGAACTGCCTGACCGTGAAGATGCTTTTCTCGTGGAGTTTCTTGCGCTGCGCGGAGTTCATTCGCGCCACGAGAAGCAGGTCGTCGGCGGCCTTGACCTGCTCCTGGCAGTAGTCACAGCGACCGCAGGCGGAGATGCCGGGCGCGCCCCAGCGTACCGCCGCGGGCTGACTCATGTGCGCGGAGGTGAGGGCGAGGAAGCGCTCCCGTCGCTCGCGGAAAACGGGAAGGATCTCCGACAGCTTGTGGTCGCTCCGGACGTAGTCGAAGCCGCCGTCGGCAAGCGCCACCGTGGCGCCGAGGACCAGGGTCACATCCGGGGCCGGGGTTATCCCGGCCTTGAGCAGTTGGTCCCCGTAGGCGGCGAGCTGGAGCAGGGCGGTCACCTTCGCGTGGCGCGCCAGCTTGGTGTCGAACACGGCATAGCTGCCATCGGCCTGCCGCACCAAGAAGTCCGAGCGGCCGTGGAACTGCCCGTCGAAGAAGGCCGCCTGGAACACGACGTCGGCGCCCGACCGCAGGGCTTCGATGGATTCGTGGTGCTTGGCCAGCAAGGTGGCGCGGTCCATGGCGTCTGCCGGAACGACGTCGTACACGCCGTGGCCGGCGGCCGGATCCCAGTTCCCGAACCCCTCAACGAAGGCCGCCAGGACACGGTGTTCGTGAACGTCGCCGAGCTCGGCGGCGTGTTTAAGCATCTCGTCGGGGTCGAACTCGGCCTGGGGGGAGCGGCCAAGCTTCTCATCGAGCTTGCGCAGCAGCTGGTACTCGCAACTGGCCGCCACCACCAGATCGCTCGCGGAATAGATCAGGTCTTGGCTGGGACCTGGAACTTCCGGTTCAAGAAAAAACACTTCGCCCCCCGCTGTAGTGGCCCCGTGCAGTGACTTTTTCGCCGTGGCCGGATAGCCCTGGCGTCTATGCCCTGAGACTCCGTTGCCGTTGATCTCTTCCTGCCAAGCTACCAAAGCCCCCTGACAAACTGATCCGCGTCCCGTTCGCGGCCCCGCCACGGGATTCTGCGGAGGCCGGCGTTACGCGTTGAGCTGGCATGAGGCCGTAAGGCAAAATGAGCTGGGTGACTCCACTCCCGCAGCGCCCTTCCGCCTCCACGCCAACGTCCGCTCCGGTTCCCGGCAACGCCGGCAGGCCGGCGGCGAGGCCAGCAACCCAGCCCGCAACAAATTCAGCAGCCCAGCCCGCACGAAAGACCACCGGCACCGCCGCAAGCAATGCCGCCAACAGCAGCGGCACGGCCGGCAAGATCGAGGCGCAGATCGCCGGCGAGCTAGGCGTTCAGGCCTGGCAGGTGAAGGCAGCCGTTGAGTTACTCGACGCCGGATCCACCGTGCCCTTCATCGCCCGGTACCGCAAGGAAGCCACCGGCACGCTGGATGACACGCAGCTCCGCGAGCTTGAGGAGCGGCTGCGCTATCTCCGGGAGTTGGAGGACCGCCGCCGGACCATCCTGGAGGCGATCGCCGCCCAGGGACAGCTGACCGCGGAACTGCAGGCCGCCGTCGTCGGCGCGGACACGAAGGCGCGGCTGGAGGACATCTACCTGCCGTTCAAGACCAAACGGCGGACCAAGGCGCAGATCGCCCGCGAGGCCGGGCTGGAACCCCTCGCCGAGGCCCTGCTGAAGCGGCCGGAACTGGATCCGGAGCGCGAAGCCGCCAAGTACCTGAACGTCAGCCACTCCATTGCCGATGCTGCCGCGGCGCTCGCGGGTGCCCGCGCCATCCTGGTGGAGCGGGTGGCCCAGGATGCGGACCTGGCCGCCACGTTGCGGGAGCGGCTGTGGACCCAGGGCCGGATGGTCTCCCGGGTGAAAAAGGGCAAAGAAGCCGAGGGCCAGAAGTTCAAGGACTACTTCGAGTTCTCCCAGCCGCCCTCCGGGATGCCCTCGCACCGGGTCCTGGCGTTGCTGCGCGGGGAGAACGACGGGGTGCTGGAGCTGGACCTCGCCGAAGCGGAACCGTTCGACGACGCCGCCCTGGCCGCCGCCCGTGGACGCTATGAGGCGGCCGTGGCGAGGTTCCTCGGGGTCGCCGATCGTGGCCGGCCCGCCGACGCGTGGCTGCTCCAGACCGCCCAGCTGGCCTGGCGCTCGCGGGTGCTGGCCCGGCTGACGGGGGATCTTCGCAGTCGGATGTTCGCCGCCGCGGAGGACGAGGCCGTGCGGGTGTTCGCGGCCAACCTGCGGGACGTGTTGCTGGCGGCGCCGGCCGGAAACCGGGCGACGCTGGGCCTGGACCCTGGTCTGCGCACCGGTGTGAAGGTCGCGGTCGTGGACGGCACCGGCAAGGTCGTGGCGACGGACAATATCTACCCGCACGCACCTGCACGGAAGTGGGACGAGGCGCTACGGACGCTCGTGGGCCTGGCCCGGCAGCACGGCGTCGAACTCGTGGCGATCGGCAACGGCACCGCCTCGCGGGAGACGGACAAGCTCGCCGCCGAACTGATCAAGCAGCTCTCCTTGTCCGACCAAAAGACAGTCGGCGGGCAGGCATCGGCTCCGCAGAAGATCGTGGTGTCCGAGGCCGGGGCCTCGGTGTATTCGGCGTCGGCGCTCGCTGCCGCGGAGCTGCCGGGCATGGACGTGTCCCTGCGCGGTGCGGTGTCCATTGCCCGGCGCCTGCAGGACCCGTTGGCGGAACTGGTGAAGGTCGAGCCGAAGTCGATCGGCGTCGGGCAGTACCAGCACGATGTCACGGCCGCCAAGCTGGACCGCAGCCTGGACGCCGTGGTGGAGGACTGCGTGAACGCGGTGGGCGTGGACGTCAACACGGCCTCGCCGGCGCTGCTGAGCCGGGTGGCCGGGGTCGGGCCGCTGCTGAGCGAGAACATCGTGGCGTTCCGGAACGAGCACGGCCGCTTCGCCAAACGCAGCGAACTGAAGAAGGTGCCGCGGCTGGGGGCAAAAGCGTTCGAACAGTGCGCCGGCTTCCTGCGGATCACCGGGGGAACGGAGCCGCTTGACGCGTCCAGCGTGCACCCGGAGGCCTATCCCGTGGCAAGGAAGATCATGGCGGCTGCAGGCGGGAGTTCTGCCGGAAACTACTCCGCGCTGAACGCGCAGGACTTCGTGGACGGCGCGTTCGGCCTGCCCACCGTGCAGGACATCATCGCGGAGCTCGAGAAGCCGGGCCGGGACCCGCGCCCGGCGTTTGCGGCGGCGACTTTCTCCGAAGGCATCGAGAAGATCGCCGACCTCCGACCCGGGATGGTGTTGGAGGGTACGGTGACCAACGTGGCGGCGTTTGGCGCGTTCGTCGACGTCGGCGTGCACCAGGACGGCCTCGTGCACGTGTCCGCGCTGGCCAACCGCTTCGTGGCCGATCCCCGCGA
>JAODMV010000262.1 GCA_025464875.1 Arthrobacter sp.
CCATTCTGTTGGGGCAGGGATTTCCTCCCGCCCGCGGACAACATCTACAGATCATGCGGCGACCTCTTCTGCATGAGGGGAGATTGCCCGTCGGCTCCCTCCACTTCATATCCCTCGGGTACCTCATAGTGGTAATCGATTTGTACGCCGCAAAGGTTACGCGGATGCCAACAGAATCTTTCGGGGCGGTGGCTGCCCCGCCGGGGCGGCGGGTTTTTCACCTGGGCGAAGGCCTCCGGGGAGCAGCCAGGCCGGGACGTGGCGTTAGCGGTTTCCTGCCAGCGACGGTGAGGGTTCCGGCGCAGCAGGAGCCGTGTTCCGTGTCCGGTCCCGTGCCAGGCCGCCGACGAGGGCCACTGCCAACGTCAGTACTGCCGTCAGCAAGATTCCCCAGCCCAGGTGCAGGGGGAGAAGGGCCGCCCCCGCGGCTGCGCCCAGCAGGATGAGGACGACGGCGCCGAGTCGCCGCCCCCAGTGAGCCCCCGTGCCGCCGCCCAGCCGTGAATCGGCGGCCAGTCCGGTCAGGGTGGAGGTCACCACGACGGTGGTCACGTCCTTGACGCCCAGATGCCGCGCGGTGGCTGCCTGCAGCCCCATGGCGACAGCCAGGCCCGCGGTGATGGCCATGATGATCGGGTGCCCGGCCTGTGGGGGGTACCAGAACACGGCGGCGGCGACGGCGGCCAGGGTCGTCCCGACGGCGGTCAGGAGGCACGTGGTCCTCCTGCTCCAGCCCGCCGCCTCCGGCTTCAGGATCCGGCCGGCGACGACGGCGCCGAGCAGAAAGCCCGCCAGGGCGACGGCGGGTCCCAGCACGGGCAGTTCATCCGCCCCCACGAGGGCCATACCCAGGATGACGACGTTGCCAGTCATGTTGCCGGTAAAGACCCGGTCCAGTCCCAGAAAGCCCACCGCGTCGATGACTCCGGTGGAAAAGGTCAGGACCAGCATCAGGATCAGGTGCAGCCGAGCGGGATCGGAGGATTTCAGGCGGTTACGCATGTTTCGTCTTTCGGGAGGTCTTTCGGTGGGCGAGCAGGAATTCGCTGAGGCGGACGGCAAGGCGGAGAAGCTCGGCGTCGCGGTCTGCCGGGCCGACGAGGCTCACGCCGCACGGCAGCCCGTCCGCGCTGAACAGGGGAAGGTTGACCGCGGGAAGCCCGGCGATCCCGGCCAGGCACGTCAGTTGCATGGTGGCTCGGCGAACGCGCTCGATGCTTTCCCCGCCAAGGGCCGCCTCGTGGACCAGGGGTGCCACGGATGACGCGGAGGGAAGCACCAGCATTCCGCCGCCGATAACGGAACGGATGTGTTGCCGGGCGGCCCGGAGCACATCCCGGGCCTTGTCCGCTTGCTGCCTGTCAATCCGCGATGCGGCCCCGAACCGGGCGGCCACGTCCGCACCGAGGGAGCCCCAGTGCCGGCTGACCCAGGCACCGTGCTGCCCCCAAGCCTCGTGTCCCTGAACGGTCTGGAAGGCCGCGATCCAGCGGGGAAGCTCCTCGGTGCGGAACGCGATGGCCTCCACTGGCGGCAGCTGTGCACTGCCGGCCCAGGCGCCGAGGAATTCCCGCGCAGCGCCGGCCACCTCGGGCTCGGCGAGCGCGAGGAGCTCCGGTGCGAAGAGCGCACCGGTCAGTGGCAGTTCGGCGAGGGTCCCGGCCGGAACCGGCGCGGACCGCGTACGCGGAAGCAGGACACTTCCGACGGCGGCAAGCGTGGCGGCGTCCCGGGTCATCCAGCCGACCGTGTCGAACGACGGCGCCAGCGGAAGAAGGCCGTCCGTGGCGATGGCGCCGTGCGTGGTGCGGATGCCGAAGAGCCCCTGGTAGGCGGAAGGGACGCGGATCGATCCGCCCGTGTCGCTGCCCAGACCGATGGTGGCCTCGCCGAGCGCAACGGCACTGGCTGAGCCGGAGGAGGATCCTCCGCTGATCCGGCCCGGGGCCTTCGGGTTCGGCGGGGTGCCGTAGTGCGCATTCGTGCCGGCCAGGCTGTAGGCAAACTCGTCGGTGCGGGAAATTCCGGCAACCACGGCGCCGGCGGCCAGCAAGGCGGCTGCCGCGGGCGCCGTCGTCGTTTCCGGGGAACCTTCGGCGAGCCAGTCCTCATTGCCGGCGCCGACGGCGAATCCTTCCACGGCGAACAGGTCCTTCACCGCCACGGACATTCCCGCCAGCGGCCCGGTCCCGCTTGCCGGCAGCAGGGGATCGCCCGCCGCACGCCAGACGCTCTGGTCAAACCCCGCCGCCAGCCGTGCCGGCTGCGCCCCTGCCGGCTGCACAGGTGCCGGCTGCGCCGGTGCCGGCTGCACAGCTGCCGGCTGCGCCGGTGCCGTCATCGCAGGAAGTCCTCGACCCGGATGCGGGCATGCACCCCTTTGACGAGGTCGACCACCTGGGAGATGTTGAAGTCCGTGGCGGCGCTGAGGTACGCATAGGCGAGGCTGGGATCCATGTTGTAGCGGGCCTGGAGCAGGGCGACGGCGGCGCGGACGCAATTCTGCACGGCGGTGTCGAGGTCCTCGTCCATTCCGGTGGGGACCAGGAACTCCGGGGTCTGGGCCATCGGGCCGCTCAGCACGCCGAAGTTCCGCACGGCCTCATCCTGCGGGATCACGTCAAACCGCAGCCGCACCCGCAGGGACGCCTCCATGGCGGTCAGGGACACTTCGCCGTCGCCTTGGGCGAAGTGCGGATCGCCGACATAGGCCAGGGCATCGGGCACCTGGACCGGAAGGTAGAGGGAACTGCCGGCGGTCAGGAGGTTGATGTCGATGTTTCCGCCGTGGTTGCCCGGCGGCACCGAGTGGGGCCGCTGTGCACCGTTCACCGCGACCCCCATGATGCCCAGGAAAGGCTTGAGCGGAAAGTGCACGGACGGTTCCGCCCCGGGCCGCAGGGGCAGCCAGCCGGAGGGCGTGCCGTCTTCGGCGTCGCGGACGGTGGCAAAGGCGCTGTACGGGCCCGGTCCGAGCGGATACTCCCCGTTGAGCGCACCCCGGCCGTGCCTGCTGGAGATCACCCCGTACGGTACCCGGGGCGTGGTTTCCAGCACCGTTATCTTCAGCAGGTCACCCGCCCGGGCGCCTTTCACGGCGATGGGGCCGGTCACCACGTGGGGGCCGAGCCCGCCGGCGAGGCGCTGGATGTTTGAGGCTGCCAGTTCGATGGCGTCCTCCAGCACCAGATGCTCCTGGACACCGTGCGAGCCGAAGAAGGCGAGCGGATCGCGGCCCTGGTCCTCGAGGATTCCTTCGTGGCTGATGGTGTCGATGGTGACGTCGGCGCCGGAATCGATGCTGAGGACGGGGCGGTCAGCCGCGCAGGGCAGGGCTCCCCACAGGACATTTTCGGTGGAGGAAGGAAGGTAGTGCGTGCCGTCCGGGATCCCGTCCCAGGATTGCAGGGCAAGAGCAGAGGCGGGTGCGGTCTGGATGAGTGAGGTGGTCACGGTTTCTCTCCGGTCGGTGGGGCGGTGGATCGGGCGGGGCGGTCAGGCGGGGTTGACGGGGATGGCCGTGTCGCGCTGAGTCGGGCGCTCAGTGCCGGTCCCGGATGAGGATCGCGACGTCGGCCAGGTGGTTGCGCATGGCGATGCCGGCGCCGGTGGCGTCCCGGGACGCGAGGGCGTCGAGGATGTGGCGGTGCCCGTCAATGGAGGTCCGGCGGCCCTCGAGGGTCGAATGCGAGCGAAGGCGCATCTCTGAAGTCCACGAACAGCTCAGGGTGAGCACGGTCGCCATGAGCTGGTTACGGGAGGCCTGGGCCAGGAGCGTGTGGAACTGCACGTCCAGGCGCAGCGCCTCTTCGGGCGACAGATGTTCGTTGGAGCCGTTGAGCACGTCCTGGAGCTGGATCAGGTCCGCCGCGCTGGAGCGGAGGGCGGCGAGCTCGGCCACTAGGGGTTCGAGCGAACCGCGAAGTTCCGCCACGTCCTGCTGGGCCTGATCGACGTTGGCGAGCCGGGCATAGAGCTCGCTGACCGGTGCCGGAGGTGCGGCTACCAGGGTTCCCCTTCCGGGGGTTCGTTCCAGCAGGTGCTTGCCGGCCAGGTCCTGCAGGGCGGCCCGCACCGTGGCCCGCGAGACAGACAGTTGAGCAGCCAGTTCCCGTTCGGTAGGGAGCTTGTCCCCGGGCAGCAGGCCGCGGGAGGCAATCTCACGTTCGAGGTACGCGGCGACTTCGGCGCTCATCGGGGCGCTTCGCCGAAGCGTGGGGCGGGGGTCTGTTCGCGGGTTCACTGTGCGGGCCTTTCTGCAGGGTTGTATCTCTGTAGGGCTGTGGCGAGCGCCGCCGGACCCGGCGGCCGAGGCGCTGCCGGGCGGCGGGCTGCGTGCTAGGCGGCGGGCTGGAGCGCGGGCCGGCGTTCCGGCACCGCGGCCGGCTTGGTGAAGCAGAACGCGACGGCCCCGATCAGGAGCAGCGCGGCGGAGAGGTAGAAGCCCGCCTCCAAGGCTCCCGTTGCGTCGGCCAGGGCCCCGGTGATGTACGGGGCGAAGATGGAGGAGAGCATGCCGGCGAAGTTGAAGTAACCGTAGGCCCGGGAATACATGGAGCGGG
>JAODMV010000329.1 GCA_025464875.1 Arthrobacter sp.
AGAGCTGCCCGGCGGAGGCTCCGGCTTCCAGCTGCGCCCGGAGGAACATGCCCGAGGCGTCCGCGGCCCAGTTGGCCAGGGCCGCCCAGGTTTCCGGGTCGGCGTGCATCATGGTCCGCGGTCCGAGATGGTCGCGGGAGGGCTTGCCCTCCACCATGTAGGCCGCCAGGGTGAAGGGAGCACCGGCAAAGCCGATCAGCGGGGTGCTGCCCAGCTGGGCAACGGTAAGCCGGACCGCTTCCCGGATGGGCTCCAGGGCTTCCCACGTCAGCCGGGGAAGGGCGGCGACATCTTCGGCGGTGCGGACCGGCTTGTCCAGGACGGGGCCCACGCCGGGAACGATGTCCACCCCGACGCCGGCGAGTTTGAGCGGAATCACGATGTCGGAGAAGAAAATGGCCGCATCGACGTCGTGGCGGCGGACCGGCTGCAGGGTGATCTCGGAGGCGAGTTCGGGGCGCAGGCAGGAGTCCAGCATGGCGACGCCTTCGCGCACCTTGAGGTATTCAGGAAGCGAGCGGCCCGCCTGGCGCATGAACCACACGGGGCGGCGGGAGGGCCTGCCGCCCCGGTAGGCGGTGATCAGCGGGGAGTCGGCGGTGCGGCCGTCCATCAGCGGGTGCCCGGCGTCGAGGCCGCCCGCTGTTGCAGTGTTGTCAACGGACGTGCCGATACTGGCCGTACTGGTTTGTGACGTGCCGTCGGTGGCCGCAGCGCTAGGAGTCATGACTTCGATTGTGCCCAAAATTGGCCCCAAAAGATAACGACAGCCTGTCAGCAGGGCCGCCACGGGCGCCGTCGTGGCGCGAATCACACGCCACGGTACAGGGTCCCGCGCCGGATTGTGGTTTTGCGCGGACGCGAAAAAGCTATGATGGTCCTGCTGTGGTTCTTTTCTCATTGGTGGCTACACACGCCGACATCGACCTCGAGACCGTTGCTCAACTGAGCACCGGCGCTTCAGAGCTCGCCACATCCACCCTCGCCGGATCGCCGGCAGTGGCGGGTGCCGTTGTGCTTGCCACCTGCAACCGCTTCGAAATCTACGGTGAAGCCCCGCAGCCCGACGATGTCGAGGCTGCCCGCGCCGCCCTTATCGCCCAGATCAGCGAAGCCAGCGGGCTCAGCGATCACCTGGTCTCCCGCTCCTTCAGCACCCGCACGGGTCCGGAGGTCAGCCAGCACCTCTTTGCGGTCAGCTCGGGGCTGGATTCCGCCGTCGTCGGCGAACGCGAGATTGCCGGGCAGGTCCGCCGCGCCCTGATCACCGCCCAACACGAAGGCACCGCAAGCTCCGGCCTGGTGCGCTTGTTCCAGACGGCCTCCAAGACGGCCAAGGATGTCGGGGCCCAGACGGCGCTCGGCTCCCGCGGGCTCTCGATCGTGTCCGTGGCGCTGGACCTGGCCACGGATCTGTCAGAAAACCCCGACTGGTCCAGGAAGAAAGTCGTCGTCTTCGGCACCGGCGCCTATGCCGGCGCCACCATGTCGCTGCTGCGCGAACGCGGCTGCACGGACATCTCGGTCTTTTCCTCCTCCGGCCGGGCGACCGGCTTCGTCGCCACCCGCGGAGGCACGGCGCTGGACGGCGAAAGCCTTCCCGCCGCCGTCGCCGCGGCAGATGTCATGATCGGCTGCAGCGGCTCGGACACCCGCGTCGAAGCGGCCGAACTGGCCCAGATCCGGGCCGCGTCCGCACAGCCGCTGATCGCCATCGATCTGGCCCTTACCCACGATTTCGACCCGGCCGTCAGCGAGCTCGACGGCGTCGAGCTGCTGACGCTTGAGTCCGTCCGCCTCGCTGCCCCGCAGGAACAGGCCGAGTCCCTGGCCCAAGCCAGCAGCATCGTTAAGGATGCGGCAAAGGCCTTCGAGCAGGAGCGCCAGGCGCGCTCCATGGACTCCGCGATCGTCGCGCTGCGCCGCCACACGATGAACGTGCTCGATGCGGAAATGGAAAAAGTCCGCGCCCGCCACGGCTGCACCGCCGCGGCCGAGGAAGTCGAATTCGCCCTGCGCCGGATGGTCAAGCAGCTGCTGCACGTCCCCACCGTCCGTGCCCGCGAACTCGCCGCCAACGGGCAGCAGGAAGAATACATCGCCGGCCTCGAAGCCCTGTACGGCATCACGGTGGACCAGCCGGCGTCCGCCCCGGCATCCGGAGCGGAATGCCCGGCCGGCCACGGCGCCGGCCAAGACACCGGCGATCTGCCCCGGGACCAGCGGCACTCCGCCTAAGCCGGCCGGACAGTTCGCTCTGACAGTGAGCATGTGCCCTAGATCCGGTGCAGACCGGTCCCTTTAGCCCTGGCTTCCAGGGCAAAAATATCTCAGGCCCAGCCCTGCAGCAGATGCCAGTCGTGGGAGATGAAAAGCACGATCAATGGCCTCAAGGATTCCGGGTCGACATCGCACTGTGTCGCGAGCGGAAACGTGATTCTCAGCTAATCACAAGAAGGGTTGCCACGAGTCTTGATTTTCTGAATCCCTGGTCCCTGTCGAGCACTGGGAGGGCTCGTGAACGGTTGCCTATATCAGGAGCGCCGGGTCGATGAAGTCTGTTCGCGGATCTGCGCGCGCTTCTGCATCTTTCGGCCGCGAAACTGCGGGCACACCCACGGCGACGGAGCGGGGCGGAACGTTACGGACGACGACGGCATTCGCGCCAACGGCAGAATTGTTGCCGATCGTG
>JAODMV010000336.1 GCA_025464875.1 Arthrobacter sp.
GCGTCTCCGAGGAAGTCACCGGGATCGACCTCGTCCGCGAGCAGTTCCGGCTGGCCCGCGGCGAGGAGCTCGGCTACGGGGACCCCGAGGTCCGCGGCCACTCGATCGAATTCCGCATCACCGGCGAGGACCCGGGCCGGAACTTCATGCCCGCTCCCGGAACCATCACCGTGCTGAAGAACCCCACCGGCCCCGGCGTCCGCATCGACTCCGGCGTGGAGGAGGGCGACGTCATCAGCGGCAACTTCGACTCGATGCTCTCCAAGCTGATCGTCACCGGCGCCACCCGCCGCCAGGCCCTCGAGCGCTCCCGCCGGGCACTCGGGGAGATGGTTGTGGAAGGCATCCCCACCGTCATCCCCTTCGACCTGGCCGTGGTCACCAACCCCGACTTCGCCCCCGCCGAGGGCCCGTTCAAGGTCCACACCCGCTGGATCGAGACCGAATTCGTCAACGACATCCCCGCCTGGACGCCCACCGGCACCGGGGCTGAAGGACCGGACGCCGTCGAACGCCAGCGCGTCGTCGTGGAGGTCGGCGGCAAGCGCCTGGAAGTCGTCCTTCCGGCGTCGCTGGGCTCCGTCGGCAGCTCCGGCGGCGGCGCCAAGCCGGCCAAGGCCAAGAAGCGTTCCCGCAGCGCCGGGCCGGTGGCCGCGGCCGGCGGCAACGCGCTGACGTCCCCCATGCAGGGCACCATCGTGAAGGTGGCCGTGGCCGAGGGTGACGTCGTCGCCGAGGGGGACCTCGTGGTCGTGCTCGAGGCGATGAAGATGGAACAGCCGCTGACCGCGCACCGGTCCGGCGTCGTGACCGGGCTTTCGGCGGCCGCCGGCGAGACCGTCTCGGCGGGCGCTGTGATCGCCATGATCGAAGACGGCGCTGGCGAGGAATAGCCGGCAGGCCCACACTAGGCTTGTGAGGCCTTTCCTGCTGCTCGCCTCGCGGGCTGAAGACGCCGCCGCCGAGGACGAGTACCTGGCGTATTTGCGCTACACCGGGCTCGCCCCGGAGCAGCTGCGGCGCATCCGGATGGAGGCCGCTCCGCTGCCGGAACTCGATCTCGCGGAGTATTCCGGGGTGATTGTCGGCGGAAGCCCCTTCACCTCCAGCGATCCCGACGAGCACAAGAGCCCCGCCCAGCACCGGGTGGAGCGCGAACTCGCCGCACTGCTGGACCGGATCGTGGCCGAGGATTTTCCCTTCCTGGGCGCCTGCTACGGCGTCGGCACCCTGGGCCTGCACCAGGGTGCCGTGATCGACAGGACCTTCGGCGAAGGGCTGGGCGGCGTCACCATCAGCCTGACCGAGGAGGGCTTGCAGGATCCCCTGCTGAAAGGCCTGCCGGAGCAGTTTACGGCCTTCACCGGCCACAAAGAGGCGTGCACCGTCCTGCCGCCGGACGCGGTCCTGCTGGCGAGTTCCGCCGCCTGCCCGGTGCAGATGTTCCGGATCAAGAGCAACCTGTACGCCACCCAGTTCCATCCGGAACTCGACGCCGACGGGCTGATCATGCGGATCGACATCTACCGGAACGCCGGCTACTTTCCGCCCGAGTCGGCGGAGGAGCTGATGGACCTCGCCCGCGGCTTCAGCGCGACGGATCCGATGACCATCCTGCGCAACTTTGTGGACCGGTACGCGAACTAGCGGCCCTCTGCGCCAGCGAGCCGGCGGCGAGCCCGCGCCAAACGCAAAAATGCCCGGTGTGTTCAGTGAACACACCGGGCATTTCCGTCAGGACCCGTCAGCCGACCGGCCGGAACTTCAGGCTACGTTGTTCTCGTAGTCGAGGTCGCGGGTTTCCTTGCTCAGGAACAGGGCGACCAGGGTCAGCACCGACATGACGGTGAGGTAGACGCCGACCAGCACGGGGCTGCCATCCGCCCTCTCCCAGAGCCAGACGGCGATGAACGGGGCCACCGCCGCACCCAGGATGCTGGAGAAGTTGTAGCTCACGGCCGATCCGGTGTAGCGGACGTTCGTCGGGAACAGCTCCGGCAGCAGTGCGCCCATGGGGCCGAAGGTCAGACCCATGAGGGAGAAGCCGATGACGAGCAGTGCCATGGTGCCCACGAAGCCGCCGCTGAAGAGCGGGACGAAGAGCAGGCCGAAGACGAAGATGCCGGCGGTGACGCCGAGGAGCATCTTGCGGCGGCCGTACTTTTCCGCCAGCGGGCCGGAGACCAGGGTGAAGATACCGAAGAACACGACGCCGGCGATCAGCATCCAGAGGAAGTCGTTGCGGGTGTAGCCCAGACCGGGGACGAACGCCGCGGCCGCGGCCTCGGTCATCGGCTTGCCGGCCTTTTCGGCTGCTGCACGGGCGGCATCCAGGCTGGAGGCGCGCGTGCCGTAGGTCAGCGTGAACGTGGTCATCAGGTAGAAGAGCACGTAGGTGGCGAGCATGATGAACGTGCCCAGGATCAGGGGACGCCAGCTGGTCTTGAAGACCCGGCCGATCGGCAGCTTGGCGACCTCGTTGGATTCAACCACCTTGGTGAAGGCGGGGGTTTCGATCAGCTTGAGGCGGACCCAGAGGCCGATGATCACCATGACGGCGCTCAGCAGGAACGGTACACGCCAGCCCCAGGCCATGAAGTCGGCCGGCGTCAGGGCGTAGCTGAAGACCAGGAAGATCACGTTGGCGATGATGAAACCGATCGGCGCACCCAACTGCGGGAACGTGCCGTAGATGGCGCGCTTGTTGGCGGGGGCGTTTTCGGTGGCCAGCAGTGCCGCGCCGCTCCATTCGCCGCCGAGGGCCAGGCCCTGGGCGAAGCGCATGACGACGAGCAGCGCCGGGGCCCAGAACTCCCAGCCCGGCTGGTGTGCCGTCGGGAGGCAGCCGATCAGGAAGGTGGCGATACCCATGGTCAGCAGCGATGCGACCAGGGTGCCCTTGCGGCCGAACTTGTCACCAAAGTGCCCGAAGACGACGGATCCCAGCGGGCGGGCGATGAACGCCACGCCGAACACGGCGAACGAGCTGAGCAGCTGGGTGGTCTCGTTCTGGTTGGGGAAGAACAGAGCGGGGAAGACGAGCACCGCGGCCGTTGCGTACACATAGAAGTCGTAGAACTCAACGGTGGTGCCGATCAGGCTGGCGACGATCACACGGCCGCGCGAGTTCACCGGCTTGGCGGACCCACGCTGCGACGAGGTGGCAGTGGTTGGCATGTAGTAGCGCTTTCATGAAGACCGGACCGAGGTTTCTCGAAGAGCGATGCCCTGGAGACCGCCCGGCTGAAGGATTTAGATAGCTCGATAATAGTTCCCGCCGTCCAGTCAATGGACAAACGTCCCACTATCTGGACACCGTGTCGCGGTTCTACGGAGTGGACCTTCCCGCGGTCCTCACTCCATTATCGAGGCGCCGATAGGCAAATGTCACAGGCCGTTAACACCGGGCGACGCTCCGCGAAACGCGGCCTACCTAGTTTGGGGGGACAACATCCCACAGGAGGTCCCCGTGACTGCTGAACGTACCGAATTCCCCGCAGCCAGCACTACTCTTACCGGCCCCGCCCTCGAATACCGGCCCGGCCGCTGGATCGCCAACTGGGACGCCGAGAACAAGAGCCAGTGGGAATCCCTGGGCCGCGCGATCGCCCGCCGCAACCTGAACTGGTCCATCTTCGCCGAATTCCTGGGCTTCGTCGTCTGGCAGCTCTGGTCGATCGTCGTGGTCCAGCTGCCCGCGGCAGGCTTCACCTTCAGCACCTCGGAAATCTTCTGGCTGATCTCCATGCCCAGCCTGGTC
>JAODMV010000349.1 GCA_025464875.1 Arthrobacter sp.
TGGCCCTGCGCCGGATCCGCGGCCAGATCGTTCCGCCGGGATCGTGGAACTGGGACGCCGTGCCGCCACACCTGCGCGTCAGCTTCCGCGTCGTAGACCCCCGGGGCAAGGCACTGGACGAGGGCAAGGACCTCGCTGAACTGCAGGAACGCCTGGCACCGGCCACCCGCCGGGCGATCGCCGAATCCCTGGGTGCAACCCCAGCGACCACGACGCCGAAGACGCCGGCCAACACCCCAGCAAAGCAGCCCCGCGCGGTCGGCGGCGCCGCCTCGGGCAACGGTGCCGCGGCATCCGCCGCGGCGGCCCCGGCCGGCTTCACTGAAAGGTCCGGCCTCACCGAGTGGTCCTTCGGGGGCGTGCAGCGCCAGGTCCAGGGTACCGTCAATGGCCTCACCGTCACCGGCTACCCGGCCCTGGTCGATGAGGGGAACTCCGTCGCCCTGCGCCTCTTCCAGACTCCCTCCGAGCAGGAACAGGCCATGCGCGGCGGCGTCATCCGCCTGCTCGCACTGAAGGTCCCGCCGCCGGACCGTTACGTCCTGGAACACCTGAACAACACCGAGAAGCTGACGTTCAGCCAGAACCCCCACGGCTCGGTGTCGGCCCTGATCGCGGACTGCGCCCTGGCCGCCATCGACAAACTGACCCCGGCGGAACTGCCGTGGGATGAGCCCTCCTTCAAGGCGCTCTACGAGCAGGTGAGGGCCGAGCTGATCGACACGGTCTTCACCGTCACCGCCGTCGTCGAACGCATCCTTGCCAGCACCCGCCGGATTGAAAAGCAGCTCAAGGGCACCTCGAGCCTGGCGCTCATCAGCGCGCTCAATGACGTCAAGAGCCAGCTGGAGCAGCTTGTCTACCCCGGTTTCGTGGCACGCACGGGCTACGCGCAGCTCAGCCAGCTGCCGCGCTACCTCTCGGCGATCGAGAAACGCCTCGAAAAGCTCCCCGGGAACGTCCAGCGCGACGCCCAGCACATGGCCGCGGTCCAGGCCCTTGAGGACGACTACGACGACGCCGTCTCGGCGCTGCTGCCCGGACGCCGGGCCGGTGCCGAGCTAGGCCAGGTCCGCTGGATGATCGAAGAGCTCAGGGTGAGCCTGTTCGCCGTCGAACTCGGGACCGCCTATTCGGTGTCCGAGAAACGGATCCGTACGGCGCTCAACAAAGCACTGGCGCCCGCCTAGCCTCCCCTTGCATTAACTTCCCCTTGCATTAACCGGAAGCGGTCAGCGGGAGGCATTTCGGCGGGCGCCTGCACGGCTCATCCGCGCTCGGTGCTGCTCTCGGTGCAGCTCAGGCGTCCGGGACGTGCTCTATGTGGCCTGCGTTCCGGAGTCCTGCGCGGAGCTTCTCCGCATTGGCGTCCAGCGTCGCCGGATCGGGGTGATGGTCCACCGAGCCGAAGTCGAAGTCCGCCATCGAGTTGGAGGGCCAGACGTGGACGTGCATGTGGTTGATCTCGTAGCCGGCCACGATCAGGCCGGCCCGTGCGGCGTCGAACACGTCCACCTGGACGGCACCGATCTTGCGGGCTACTTCCATGACCCGGCCCAGCAGCTCCGGGGAAGCATCCGTCCAGCGGTCCACTTCCTCGACCGGCACCACCAGCGTATGGCCGTCGGCGAGTGGGCCCATGGTCAGGAAAGCCACTACATCGTCTTCGCGCCAGACGAAGCGTCCGGGGATCTCGCCCTTGATGATCTTGGTGAAGAGAGTGCTCATACGTCTGCCCTTTCCGAAGGTGACCCCAGGGTGCTGGCATCCAGGACGAAACGGTACTTCACGTCGCCGGCCACCATGCGGTCATAGGCCTCGTTGAGCTGATCGGCCCGGACCACCTCGACGTCGGAGACCACGCCGTGTTCGGCGCAGAAGTCGAGCATCTCCTGGGTCTCGGCGATGCCGCCGATGAGCGAACCCGCGTAGGCGATCCGGCGCCGGATCAGCGCACCCGGGTTGACCGGCGGCATGGCTTCGGAGGGCAGGCCCAGCTGGAACAGCGCACCGTCCAGGCGCAGGGTGCGGAAGTACGGGTTGAGGTCGTGCGGGGCGGCTACGGTGTCGATGATGACGTCGATGCTCCGGTTAGCGGCTTCCATCGCGGCTTCGTCGCGGGAAAGGATGACGTCATCCGCGCCGAGTTCACGGGCCGCGGCGAACTTGGACTCGGAGGTGGTGAAGACCTTCACTTCAGCGCCCATTGCCTTGGCCAGCTTCACGGCCATGTGGCCGAGGCCGCCCAGGCCGATAACGCCGACGACATCACCTTCCTCGACCTCGAAGTGGCGCAGCGGGGAGAACGTGGTGACGCCGGCGCAGAGCAGTGGCGCCGCGGCGGCCGGGTCCAGGCTCTCCGGAACCCGCAGCACGTAGCGCCGGTCCACGACGATCGAGGTCGAGTATCCGCCCTGGGTGATGGCATCACCGTTTCGGGCGTCCTTGGCGCCGTACGTTCCGGTCATTCCGTTTTCGCAGTACTGCTCCAGGCCGTCGAGGCAGCTGTCGCACTCGCGGCAGGAATCCACCATGCAGCCCACCCCCACTAGCTCGCCGGGGGCGAAGTCGTCGACGGCGGAGCCGACGCGGCTGACGCGGCCCACGATTTCGTGGCCTGGTACCAGCGGGTAGCTCTGGCTTCCCCACTCGCCGCGGGTCGCATGGACATCCGAGTGGCACAGCCCGCAGAACTCGACGGCGATTTCGACGTCGTCTTCCTTCGGCGCGCGGCGGGCAATGGTGAGGGGAACGAGCCCGCTGTCACTCGCGGTTGCGCCGTAGGCGGCCGCAAGCCGGGTGTCAGCGGTGCTGACTTCCGTGCCCGAGGTGTTCTCTTCGGTGGCGATTGCGGGGAGCGGCTTGGCAAGGGGCGGCGGTACGGGGCGTCCTGGAGTCATGCCTCGACGCTACCCCCGGGACCTGCAACTATTCCAATCCCAGGAACTCCGACCAACGACCAGATCGCCGATCCCGGTCATTGTCCGGCCTAGCCCGGTCCTTGTCCGGCCTAGGGCCATACTGTCAGAGGTCGCTGGCAGACTGAGGGTATGGACGGCAAGCAGGGGCCGGCAGTGGCACCGGCAGGAAGCGACGGCACCGATCACGGTGCGGCGGCCGATCACGGGGGCACCGATCCTGGGGGCACCGATCACGGGGGCGCCGGTCCTGGGGGCACCGATCACGGGGGCGCCGGTCACGGCGGCGCCGGTCACGGCGGCGCCGGTCCTGGTGCGGCGGTCGCGGATGTGGCCTGCCTGCTGGCGGCCGTCCGTCCGGCTCCGGAGGGCGCGGGGTTGATCGAGCAGCTGCGGGAGCTGGAGGATCTGAAGTCCGCCGCGGCGGCCCTGCAGGCCCGGATCGCGGTCGCGTTGGTCGCGGACCAGCGCAGGACCCAGCGGGCTGCCGGGATTCCGGCAGCCGTGCTCGGCGCCGGGGTCGGGGCGCAGATCGCGCTGGCCCGGCGCGAATCCCCGGCCCGCGGCGGCCGGCTTTTGGGCCTGGCCAGGGCCCTGGTCACCGAAATGCCGCACACCCTTGCGGCCCTGCACACCGGGCAGCTGAACGAATGGCGCGCCACTTTGCTGGTGCAGGAGACCGTGTGCCTGTCCGCGGCGGACCGCTGCGCGGTCGATGAAGAGCTCGCCGCGGACGCCGGAACTTTCGCCGGCGCCGGGGACCGGGCCCTCGTGGCCC
>JAODMV010000355.1 GCA_025464875.1 Arthrobacter sp.
AACGGAGCCATTCCCGCTGCCCTCGCCGAAAAGGGCCCGGAAATGCTCGCCAGGGAACCGGACATCAAGCTGATCGAACTCATCGCCGTGAAGTAGCCACGCCCCATAGCGCACGGCCGCCGCACACAATGTGACGCGGCGTTACCTTGCGTGAACTGGTGTTGCCGCGCCGTTGAGGGCACCGCGGGCCCGCGCCTATCGTCGATACATGGCAATTCAGGACATTTACCCCACGGCGCTGCGCCTGCTCGGCCGCCCCGTGCTGGTCGTGGGCGGCGGCCCGGTCGCCGCACGCCGCGCCAAGGGGCTGCTCGACGCCGGCGCCCGCGTCACCGTGGTTGCCCCGGCCGCCTCCGCCGCGCTCCAGGAACTTGCCGACGCCGGCCTCCTCAGCTGGGAGCCTCGGCATTACCGGACTTCCGACGTCGACGGCGTCTGGTTCGTCCAGACCGCCACCGGAGATTCGGCGGTGGACGGCCAGGTCTCGGCCGACGCCGAGGCGCAGCGCATCTGGTGCGTCAACGCCTCCGACCACGAATCCTCCGCCGCCTGGACGCCCGCCGTAGCGGTCGTGGACGACGTCAAGATCGCGGTGAACGCCGGGGGAGACCCGCGCCGCGCCATGGCCCTGCGCGACGCCGTGGCCACCGCCCTGGAAACCGGGGACCTGCCGCTGCGCCGCCACCGCAAGACGGATGCGGCCCCAGGGACGGCCGGCGCCGTGGCGCTCGTGGGCGGCGGCCCCGGCGACACCGGCCTCATCACCGTCCGGGGCCGGCGGCTCCTGGGCCAGGCCGACGTCGTCGTGGCGGACCGCCTCGGCCCGCGGGAGCTGCTGGCCGAACTCGCCCCGGACGTCCGGGTGATCGAGGTCGGCAAGACCCCCGGCCACCACCCCGTGCCGCAGTCTGAGATCAACCGCATCCTCGTCGCGGAAGCCCAGCAGGGCAACCGTGTGGTCCGGCTCAAGGGCGGGGACCCGTACGTCCTGGGCCGCGGCGGCGAGGAAGCCGAATTCTGCCGGCAGCACGGCGTCGAGGTCGAAGTCGTTCCGGGCGTGACCTCGGCGATCTCGGTCCCGGCCGCCGCGGGCATCCCCGTCACGCACCGTGGGCTCGCCAAGGGTTTCAGCGTGGTCACCGGCCACGAGGAGCTCTCCGAGGTGCCCGCGCGCGCCGACCACACTGTGGTCCTGCTCATGGGCGTGGGCCAACTCCGCGATTCGGCGGCCTCCCTGGCCCGCGCCGGTTTGCCAGCGGGGACGCCTGTTGGCATCGTAGAGAATGGCTACCTGCCGAACCAGCGGGTGACCATCGGAACGCTCGGGACCATCGCGGACCAGGCGGATGCCGTCGGCGTCGCGAATCCCGCGGTGATCGTGATCGGTGACGTGGTCCGCGTCAGCCCGTTCGCGCCCTCGCACTTCAAGACCGCCGACTACAGCACCATCACCCCGAACAGCCCCCGCGTTCTCACCCCGTAGCCCCGTAGCCCTGATCGATGCAGAAGAAAAAGGAACACAGCCGTGTCAACTAGCACCCCCGTAGGATCCGCTGCCCGCCCGCTGCGCATCGCCGTCGTCGGCTCCGGCCCCGCCGGTGTCTACGCCGCGGACATCCTGACCAAGAGCGAGGCCGTGAGGAGCGGCGAGCTCACCGTCAGCATCGACCTCTTCGACCGCTACCCGGCGCCCTACGGCCTGATCCGCTACGGCGTCGCCCCCGACCACCCGCGCATCAAGGGGATCGTCAACGCCCTGCACAAGGTCCTGGACCGGGGAGACATTCGCTTCTTCGGCAACGTCGAATACGGCACGGACGTCTCCATCGAGGACCTCCGCGCCCACTACGACGCGGTCATCTTCGCCACGGGCGCCATCAAGGACGCGGACCTGAACATCCCGGGCATCGAACTGGAGGGCTCCTACGGCGGCGCCGACTTCGTCTCCTGGTACGACGGGCACCCGGACGTCTCCCGCGAATGGCCCCTGGACGCCAAGGAAATCGCCGTGATCGGCAACGGCAACGTGGCCCTGGACGTGGCCCGCATGCTCTCCAAGCACGCCGATGACCTCCTCGTCTCCGAGATCCCGGACAACGTCTACGCCGGGCTGAAGTCCTCGCCGGTCACCGACGTCCATGTGTTCGGCCGCCGCGGCCCGGCCCAGGTCAAGTTCACCCCGCTGGAGCTGCGCGAGCTCTCCCACTCCAAGGACGTCGACATCATCCTCTACCCGGAGGACTTCGAGTTCGACGAGGAATCGGACCGCCAGATCCAGAGCAACAACCAGACCAAGACCATGGTCGGCACGCTCACCAACTGGATCGCGGAGCAGCCCGAGGACGTCTCCGAGCTCAAGGCCTCCCGCCGCCTGCACCTGCACTTCCTGCACAGCCCGGTCGAGATCTACGACGACGCCGAGACGCCCGGCCGCGTCGCCGGCATGAGGTTCGAGCGCACCGAGCTGGACGGCACGGGCAACGCCCGGGGCACCGGCGAGCTGATCGACTACCCGGTCCAGGCCGTCTACCGCGCCATTGGATACTTCGGTTCCGCGCTGCCCGAGGTCGAGTTCGACCACAGCAAGGGCGTCGTCCCGAACGACGGCGGCCGCGTCCTGGACGCCTCCGGCG
>JAODMV010000365.1 GCA_025464875.1 Arthrobacter sp.
CGGATTCGGACACCCTGGACGACCTCGGTTTCGTGGTCATGGATGAGGTCCACTACCTGGCCGACCGTTTCCGGGGCGCCGTGTGGGAAGAGGTCATCATCCATTTGCCGAGCGAGGTGCAGGTGGCGTCGCTCAGCGCCACCGTCTCCAACGCCGAGGAGTTTGGCGCGTGGCTGGACACGGTGCGCGGACAGACCGATGTGATCGTCTCCGAACACCGCCCGGTACCACTCTGGCAGCACGTCATGGTGGGCAGGAAAATCGTGGATCTCTTCGCCGGCGACACAAGCTTCGACGAGATCGCCCCGGCCGGCGAGACGGACGTGTCCGCCACCGCCGAAAGCGCCGACCTCGGCACCCGCCCGGGTTTCGAGGTCAACCCCGAGTTGCTCTCCATGGCCCGGGCGGAGAGCCAGATGAACTTCCGCGGCCGGTTCGGCCATGGCGGACGCAACCAGCGGCGCCAGCAAGGCCGGGGCGACGACGCACCGCAGGGCGGTCCGCGCAGTCCGGTGCGCAAGCCCAGCCGCCCGCAGGTCATCGCCAGCCTCGACCGGCAGGACCTCCTGCCGGCGATCACGTTCATTTTTTCGCGCGCCGGCTGCGACGCCGCCGTCGCCCAATGCGTGGCGGCCGGGCTGTGGCTGACCACGGAGCGGGAACAGCAGCTCATCGCCGAGCGCGTCGATGAGGCCGCCCAGGACATCCCCTCCGACGACCTGGATATCCTCGGGTTCTGGAGCTGGCGGGACGGCCTGCTCCGCGGGCTCGCCGCCCACCACGCCGGCATGCTGCCCACGTTCAAGGAGGTCGTGGAAAAGCTCTTCGCCGACGGGCTGGTCAAGGCCGTGTTCGCCACGGAAACCCTGGCGCTTGGGATCAACATGCCCGCACGCTGCGTCGTGCTGGAAAAGCTGGACAAGTTCAACGGCGAAGCGCATGTGAACATCACGGCAGGGGAATACACCCAGCTGACCGGCCGGGCCGGCCGCCGCGGAATCGACGTCGAAGGGCACGCCGTGGTGCTGTGGCAGCCGGGCACCGACCCTGCCGCCGTCGCCGGCCTCGCCTCACGGCGCACGTACCCGCTCAACTCAAGCTTCCGGCCCACATACAACATGTCCATCAACCTGCTGGCACAGTTCGGCCGGCCCCGCGCCCGCGAGATCCTCGAGTCCTCCTTCGCCCAGTTCCAGGCGGATCGCTCCGTCGTCGGACTGGCCAAGCAGGTCAGGAGCCGGGAGGAATCCCTGGCCGGCTTCAGCAAGGCCATGAGCTGCCACCTGGGCGACTTCACCGAGTACACCCGGCTGCGGCGGGCCCTCTCCGAGGCGGAGAAGAGCGCCTCCAGGACCAGCTCCCGGGCCAGGAAGTCCCTCACCGAGGACTCCCTGAGCCGCCTGCTCCCCGGCGACGTGGTGGACGTGCCCACGGGCAGGGCGCCCGGCTATGCCGTGGTGCTCAGCTCCGACCACCACTCCAGCGAGCCGCGTCCGGCCGTCATGACCCTGGACAACCAGCTGCGGCGGATCGGCATCCAGGACGTCGAGGGTCCGCTTTCACCGATCACCCGGATCAGGATCCCGAAGTCCTTCAACGCCAAGGTGCCGAAGTCCCGCCGGGACCTGGCCTCCTCGGTCCGCAACGCGATCCGGGACAACCGGCCGCCGACGCGGGCCAGCCGCAACGATGACTTCGGCCTGGCCGCCGCCTTGCCGAACCAGGAGAAGAGGATCGCCGAGCTGCGCCGCCAGCTCCGCGCCCACCCCTGCCATGGCTGCAGCGAACGCGAGGACCACGCGCGTTGGTCCGACCGCTGGTGGAGGCTCCGCCAGGAGACGGATGGGCTGGTGCGGCAGATCCAGGGCCGGACCAACACCATTGCCAAGACGTTCGACCGCGTGTGCGGGGTGCTGGCGAGTTACGGCTACCTGGAGACCTCGGACTCCGGGGCCCTCAGCATCAGCGCCGACGGGCAGCGGCTCCGCCGGATCTACGGGGAAAAGGACCTCCTCATCTCCCAGTCCCTGCGAATGGGTGCCTTCGACGACCTGGACGCCGCCGAGGTGGCCGCCCTGGCGAGCGTGCTGGTGTACCAGGCCAAGCGGGAGGACCGCGGCCTGCGGCCCCGGATGCCGAGCGTCTCCCTGGAAGCCGCGGTCGACACCGTGGTGCACGAGTGGTCGGCCCTCGAGGACGTGGAGGAGGCCAACAAGCTGCCGCTGACCGGAGAGCCCGAGCTTGGCCTGGTCTGGCCGATCTTCAAGTGGGCCAAGGGCAAGCACCTTCAGGAGGTCCTCAGCGGCACCGACCTCGCGGCAGGCGATTTTGTCCGCTGGGTCAAGCAGGTCATCGACCTGTTGGACCAGTTGGCCAAGAATCCGGGCCTCGACCCCCGCGTGTCGCGGCTGTGCGGGGACGCCATCAAACTCCTCAAGCGCGGCGTCGTCGCCTATTCATCAGTGGCCTGACCCCCGCTTGAGCTGCGCCGGACACGCCGCTCAACCCTGTCAAGAACGTTCCCGTCTACCTTCCCGAACCCGCCCGGCACGCCGCCGGCCAGCCATCCAGCCTCAAGGAGTTCCTTCACCATGACCGATTTCCCGGCCGCCCCAGCAGCACGCAAGGTCACGCTGTACCGCAACGGCTCCGTCTACACGGCCGCCGATCCCTTTGCGACGGCGTTGCTGGTCGACGGCGACACGGTCGCCTGGGTCGGCTCCGAGCAGGCCGCCACCTCCATTGCCGACTCCTCGATGGACGTGGTGGACCTCCGGGGGGCGCTCCTGGCCCCCGGGTTTGTCGATTCCCATGTCCACCTGACGGAGACGGGGATTGCCCTGGACTCGCTGCAGCTGGGCGGCGTCCGCTCGGCCGCAGAATTGCTCGACGCCGTCGCCGCCGCCACCGCCACCGCGGAAGGGACGGTGCTGGGCCACGGCTGGGACGAGACCCTGTGGGCTGATCCGGCCCTTCCGGCACCGGAGGAACTCGAACGGGCGGCGGGGGGCCGGAAGGTCTACCTGTCGCGCGTGGACGCCCATTCGGCGCTGGTGTCTTCGTCCCTGGCGGCGGCCGCCGGCCTCGAGGCGCTCGGCGGCTCCTCGGCCCGCAGCCAGGTCAAAGGTGCCGCGCACACGGCCGCCCGGATGGCGGCGCGGCGGCTTCCCGCTGCCGCACTGCGCGGCTACCAGGGGCAGGCCCTGGCCGAAGCGGCCGCGAACGGCTACGTGGCCCTAGCCGAGATGGCGGCCCCGCATATCGGCAGCATCGAGGACCTGCAACTGGCGGCGGCCTGGAACGCCGGGCCGGCCGACGGGCCGGCCGTTCCGGAAGTACTGCCCTATTGGGGGCAGCTGGCCACGTCCGCCGAGCACGCCCAGTCCATCCTGGACGGCCTGGGCGTGTCCGTGCACGGCCTCGCCGGAGACCTGAACATTGACGGTTCCATCGGTTCGCGCACCGCCGCCCTGCGGGCGGACTACAGCGATGCCCCGGGAGACCGAGGCAGCCTGTACCTCTCGGTCGACGAGGCGGCAGCGCACCTGGCGGCGTGCTCGCTCTTGGGCATCCAGGCCGGCTTCCATGTCATCGGCGACGCCGGCCTCGATGCGGCGCTCGACGCCCTTGACCGCGCCGCGGCCGAGGTGGGCGAGCAGCGCGTCCGCGCCGCGGGCCACCGCTTCGAGCATGTCGAAATGGCCGATCCGGACGCCATCAGCCGGCTGGCCAAGTACTCCATCACGGTCAGTGCCCAGCCCGGCTTCGACGCTGCTTGGGGTGGCGAGGGCAGCCTCTACCAGCAGCGCCTCGGGCCCCGGCGCCTTGGCATGAACCCTTTCGCATCCTTCTACGCTGCGGGCGTGCCGGTCTGCTTCGGCAGCGATAGCCCGGTGACGCCGCTGCGGCCGTGGTCCAGCGTCCGGGCGTGCCTGGAGCACAACACCCCCGAAGAAAGGCTCTCCGCCCGCGCGGCTTTCCTCGGCCACACCAGGGCCGGATGGCGGGCAGCCCGCTACCGGAACCCGATGGCCGGACAGCTCGTACCGGGCGCTCCGGCCAGCTTCGCCGTCTGGGACGCCGAGGAACTCATGGTCCAGGTGGCCGACGGCAGGGTGCAGTCATGGAGCACGGATCCCCGGGCGCGTACGCCGCTGCTGCCCGCCCTGGACACGGGTTCCGATCCGGTCTGCCTCCGGACCGTCCGCGACGGTCGCGTCCTGTTCTCCAACGGCGCCCTCGGGTCCTGAGCCCAGGACCTTGCGCAGGTCCCGCCCGACTAGGGCCGGGACCTGCCCGCGAGGGCCGCTCCGGCGTCCAAGGCGCCGGCGACTCCCTATAATGGAGAGTTGCGCCTCGATGCCGGTCCCTGCCGTCTGGCGGGCGCTTTGACCGCTCCCTTCAAGGAAAGGCCTCGCTGTGCGTGTCCTCACCATCATCCCGACCTACAACGAGCTGGAATCGTTGCCCAAAACCCTTGGGCGCCTGCGCACGGCCGTGCCGGCCTCCGATGTGCTGGTTGTTGACGACAACAGCCCCGATGGCACCGGGCAGCTGGCGGACGGCATCGCCGCGGAGGACAGCCAGGTCCACGTCCTGCACCGCGAGGGCAAGGCGGGGCTCGGGGCGGCGTACATCGCCGGCTTCAAGTGGGGCCTGGACGCCGGCTATGACGTCCTCGTCGAAATGGACGCCGACGGATCCCACCAGCCCGAGCAGCTCCAGCAGCTCCTGGACGCCGTGGAAGAGGGGGCCGACCTTGCCATGGGTTCACGCTGGGTCGCCGGCGGCAGCGTCGTCAACTGGCCGCTCTACCGGCAGGCGATCTCCCGCGTCGGCAGCACCTACGCACGCATCATGCTCGGCGTCAAGATCAAGGACGTCACGGGCGGCTTCCGCGCCTTCCGCCGGACCACGCTGGAGAAACTCGAGCTGGACTCGGTTGACTCGGTCGGTTACGGCTTCCAGGTGGACCTCGCATGGCGGGTGGCCAAGCTCGGGCTGCGAATCGTGGAACGGCCCATCACCTTCGTGGAACGCGAACTCGGCGCCTCGAAGATGAGCGGGAACATCGTAGTGGAAGCCATGATCAATGTCACAAAGTGGGGCTTGCTGGCCCGCTGGAACAAGCTCACCGGCAAGAAAGCCGCCTAGCACCCTCCGGGCCACCGCTGCACGACAAAGCGGTACAACGCAAAAGGGCCGGGCCTGCGTCGTCGGAAAGACGATGCAGGCCCGGCCCTTTGTGGCTGGTGCGCCGGCTCCTAGGCCGAGCGGCGCTCACCGCGGCGTTCGCGCAGGATCGTGAGGCGGTCTTCGAGGATCTGCTCCAGCTCGGGGAGCGAGCGGCGTTCCAGCAACATGTCCCAGTGCGTGCGCACTGCCTTCTCGTTGCTGTTCACCGGGCGTTCGCCGTCGACCAGCAAAGCTTCCTTGCCCGTCTTCGAAACCCACACCGGGGGGATCTCCGCTTCGGAGGAGAACGTCACGAACACCTGCTCGCCGTCCTCGCAACGGTACTCGACCCGCTGGCGCGGAGCCGGTTCGACGCCGGACTCGGTCTCCATGCTCTGTGCGCCAAGGCGCATACCCCGCAGGCTGCGATCGCTCATCTTTTCTCCCTCTATTCGGTTCGCAGGGCCATGCCCTGCGTTAGCCGGGGGTCCTGAGGACTCGCCGGACTACTGTTTGCATTGTGCCGCTCGGTGGACTGAGCACCGAATAAACGCCGGCTACAAAGTCAATCAATTCAACGCTTCGCGAAGCTTATTTGTTCCGAGTGGCTGAACCAGCCGGACAAACAAGCAAGTATACGGGAATCGTACCCTCCAAGTAAAGCTGCCCGCGCCCCCCAGTAGCCGGAACAGTAGCCTCAGCACCGGGAGCCGTAGCCTCGCGGCGACGCACCAGAGAAAGGCACACGCCCGGGGCGGCTGCCTCCCGTGCCGGCCCGCGGTTCAGTTCTGCCGGCTCAAGGCTCCCCGGGAGCAGCCGGCGCCGATGCGGCGGCGCCGGCGCCCGCCCGTTTACCGGCTTCCGGAACGGCGCCGTCACCAGTGCCGCTTTCCGGACCGAACAGTCCCTCCGAGGCCCGCCCGGTGGTGGCGCCGCCCAAGGTGTTGCCGATGCCTTTCAGGGCCTCGCCGACCTCGCTCGGAATGATCCACAGCTTGTTGGACGAACCCTCGGCAATCTTCGGAAGAACCTGCAGGTACTGGTAGGCGAGGAGTTTCTGGTCCGCATTTCCCTTGTGGATCGCGTCAAACACCTTCTGGATGGCCTGGGCTTCACCGTCGGCCCGGAGGATCGCGGCCTTCGCGTCACCCTCGGCCTTGAGGATGGAGGACTGGCGCTGGCCTTCGGCGGTAAGGATGGCGGACTGCTTGGTGCCTTCCGCGGTCAGGATGGCTGCGCGCCGGTCACGTTCGGCCCGCATCTGCTTTTCCATCGAATCCTGGATCGAGTGGGGCGGATCGATCGCCTTGAGCTCCACCCTGGAGACGCGGATGCCCCAGCGTCCTGTGGCTTCGTCCAGCACGCCCCGAAGCTGACCGTTGATCTGGTCGCGGGACGTCAGCGCTTCTTCAAGGTTCAGGCCGCCCACCACGTTCCGCAGCGTCGTGGTGGTGAGCTGTTCGACGGCCTGGATGTAGTTGGCAATCTCGTAAGTCGCTGCCCGGGCGTCGGTGACCTGGAAGTAGACCACGGTGTCGATCGAGACCACCAGGTTGTCTTCGGTGATGACCGGCTGCGGCGGGAAGGAGACCACCTGTTCCCGCAGGTCGAGCAGCGGCAGCAGCCGGTCGACAAAGGGAATCAGGATGGTCAGGCCGGGGTTGAGGGTGCGCTGGTACTTGCCCAGCCGCTCAACGACGCCGGCGCGCGCCTGCGGGATAATCCGTACGGACCGGACCAGCACCAGAATTACGAATGCAACCAGAACGAGCAGCACAATTGCGACTGCGATATCCATGGATCACCTTTCCCCAGTTGTTTGCTCTTGCTCCAGCCGTGGCGGGTCCGCCGCCACGACGGCGGTGGCTCCCTCGATGGCGCTGACCACTGCGCGCTGGCCGGGCGCGAGGACACCGGTCTCCGAGCGGGCGCTCCAGACGTCGCCGCCGATCTTGACCAGGCCGCCGCTCGCGCTGACGGCTTCCATCACCAGGGCGGACTCACCGATGAGGCGCTCGATGTTGCTCCGTTGCTCCAGCGGGCCCTTGCGAAGGTGTTTGAGGGCGACCGGCCGCACGAAGCCGATCATGAGCAGGGAGACGACGCAAAAGGCCACAATCTGCAGCCACAGCTCGGCGCCGGCGAAGTCAGCCGCCAGCCCGGCCAGTGCGCCGCCCCCGAGCATGATGAACATGAGGTCCAAGGTGAGCATCTCGACGACGGCGAACATCAGGAAGGCGGTGAGCCACAATGCCCACCAGTTCTCGGCCAGCCATTCAAACATCTGTTCCCCTTTGTCCCTGGAGTTGCGTGCGCAGTTTTCCAGTAACTGTGCTTCCATCCTAAGCCGGAGGGCAAGGGCGGCGGCGGGCCCTCGAAAACTGGTGGCCAATGTGGCCAAGTCGTTACGCGGCCGGACCCTTACAGGGTTCAACAACGGGTTCAAAGACGCTGATCCGGAAGCGGGCTGACGCGGCGGTCAGCGGCGGCAGGCCGGCCACGAGGGAGGCGAGCGCGGCACGCTCCAGGTGGTGACCGGCCGGCCCCATCAGGGCGAGATTGGCGACGTCGTCCGGGGTCAGGGATAGCGTCAGGTCCAACTCGCGGGCGGAGTGCTGGGAGAAATCCGCCCCCAGCGAGGCCGCCAGCCGTTCCTCCTTGGCTGGTTCGATCCCCAGCATTCCCGTCCGCGCGGAAACCTCGGCGAGGTGGCCGGGCCTGGGTGTGACCACAACCAGGCGCCCGGCGGGGCGGAGCACTCGGGCGAACTCTGCCGCGTTGCGGGGCGCAAACACCACAGTGACGACGTCGACGGCGTCGTCCGCAAGCGGCAGCGGCTGCCTCTCGTCGGTCACCAAGTTCACGTCCTCGGGGTTCAGCCGAGCCGCGCGGCGCAGTGCGAACTGTGAAATGTCCAGTCCAATCGCCGCCGCCGGAGTCCTGTCCAGAAGTGCCCTGAGGTAGTGCCCGGTACCCGTACCGGCGTCCAGCACCGTCGCGCCCGGGGCTGAAAGGGCAGGG
>JAODMV010000373.1 GCA_025464875.1 Arthrobacter sp.
CCGCGGGGCCGGCAGGGCGCGTCTCTCCATGGCTGGCCGGCCGAGAAGCCTGAAAAACCAACGGCTATCAACTAATGACTGTGAATGATCAAAATTTTGCCTGCGTATTGACATAGGGCATGTGTCCGATGTCATACTCGGTACAGGGTTCCGACCTTATGGAGCGAAGAGTGACCACACAGACTGCGCGGGGCAGAGGCACCTTCACTCGTTTGGTGACACCCAACAAACAACAAGAAGGAGTCGCGAAAGTGCGTGCAGTAATCCTCCCCGGTGACAAGAAGGTTGTCGTTGCCGACCGCGAACAGCCCCAGCCCGCAGCCCATGAAGTCTTGGTGCAGACGAAGGCCTCGGCCATCTGCAGAAGTGATATGAGCCTTTATTACGGCAATCCCATCGTTGGCGGCGAAGCTGCCGACACCGGTGACGTCGTGCCAGGGCACGAGGCAGCAGGAATCGTCGTCGCGGTTGGAAGCGCCGTCACGGGTCTTCAGGTGGGCGACCGCGTGGCGGCCCACCTTGCCGTCGGGTGCGGCCACTGCGAGTACTGCGGTCAGGGCTATTCCATGCTTTGCGCCGAATGGAAGTGCTTCGGATTCGATTTCCCCGGCGGCGACGCTGAGTACTTCACCATCGCGGCCAGGAATGCTCTTCCTTTGCCGGAGCATTTCAGCTTCAAGGCCGGCGCTGTCATGACGGACATGATCGGCAGTCAGTACCACGTGCAGAAGAAAATGGCGGTCAGCGGCAACACGACCGTTGCCGTCATCGGGCTCGGCCCCATGGGCTCGGCCGCGGTTCTCGTGGCGAAAGCCTTCGGTGCCCGCATCATCGCCGTCGACATCCTTGACGAGCGGCTGGAACAGGCACGCGGACTGGGAGCTGACGCTGTTGTCAACAGCAAGTCCGCCGACGCGGTTGAAGTGATCCTTGAGTTGACCGGTGGCCGCGGTGTCGAAGTCGCCATCGATTGCTCGGGAAACCCCGCCGGCCAAAACACCGCCTTGGACGCGGCGGCGAAACTCGGACACGTCGCGTTCGTTGGCGAATCGCGGGCGACGCAGATCAACCCCAGCGACCAGATCATCCGCAAACTTTTGACTGTGGTCGGCGGCTGGTACTTCCCCCTGGGCGAATGGCAGGAGATCCTGCGGTTCGTTGACGACAACAAGGTCGACGTCGAAGCGATCATCAGCCACGAGTATCCCCTGGAAGACGCCGAGCAGGCCTTTGGAGCCTTCGATCGGCGAGAAACGGAAAAAGCCGTATTCGTCTGGAACTGAGACTCGCAAGTATCAGCGTCGATATCTAAGAAAGGGACAAGCCATATGTTCCGCTACACCGCAGAAATCCTCCCGTACCACGATATGTCCCTTGAAGATGCCGTCAGAGATCTGGCGGACATAGGTTTCAAAGAGGTAAACCTCTGGTCTTCTACCGCTCCCTTGGCCCATCACGTGCATCCGGGCGACGATCCCGGGAAAATCCGCGACATCCTGGACAGGTATGGGATGAAGCCGTGCGGCCTCACGGTCTACGGAAAAAACCAGGACGAGATCCTGGAACGGGTCCAGTTCGCAGCGGAGCTGGGCATCGATACCGTGATCTTCGACTGCGAAGCTAATTACCCGGACTTCGTCGGATCGTTTCTGCCTCCGATTGTCGAAGCCGGCGCGAAGGCGGGCGTGCGTATCGCGGTCGAAAACCACCTCACTGTGCCCTTTTCCGCAGACTTTGAGGCCGGCGGCAACGAAGACAAGCGCTGGGACGAAGGCGTGGACACCTTCGCGCAGATCAAGCGCCTCGTGCGCGACATAGACGACCCGTATCTGGGCGTCTGCCTGGCGCCCCCGCACCTGTGGGTGATGCAGGAGACCATCAGTGAAGCCATCGCCTTCCTGACCGAGCGCAAACGGCTCTACTACTACTACATCTGGGACGTGGACCGTGCATACCGCCATGGCGTGGACGGCCTGAACTTCGGTCCGGGCGAGAAACAACTTCCCTCACCCGAAGGCACCTTGGACCACCGATTCCTGCTGTCGGAGCTTCAGCGCGCCGGCTACGAAGGAGCAGCCAGCATTAAGTGCCACGGAACCCACGGCTGGAGCCTGGAGAAAATCGGACGGGAACTCCGGGCCTCCGATTCCTATATCCGCAGCGCCTACGAGGCCTTGACTAAGTAAGCGCTTGGCGGCGGTCCGGATACTTGGGCGCGTGCTGGCCGGGGACTTGGAGGTCCAAGCTCCCGGCGGCCAGTCGGGGGCAGAGCGGTTTACAGTTCAACTTTGGTCTAATGAAAAAGGAACTCAAGCGACGCTAAGCCCGGGTTGCGAGATCCAACGATAATGACCCCTCCCGCTGCCGCGGGAAGCACTAGGAGTAAAGAGCCTTGATCACCTTGACGCAGACCGTGACCGACGGAGAAGGCACGTCTCCAAAGACGAAAGTCTCGAAACAGACCCCGGGCTTCGGAGCCAGCGAACTGTTTCAAATCCTGAGAGATGGCAGGCCGCGCACCCGGTCGGAACTTGCCGCCAGCACAGGTTTTGCGCGCTCGACCATTACCTCCCGGATTGACGAGCTGACGAAGACCGGTTTCATAGCTCCAGTCGGTGACGCGGCGTCCACGGGCGGCCGTCCGTCGGCCCTGGTGGCTTTCAACCCCAAGGCTCGGATGGTGGCGGCAGCGGATGTTGGGGCCACTCACGCGACGGTGGCGATTTTGGACCTCGCCGGAAACACCTTGGTTAAGGACACGGAAGAGATCCAAATCGCCGCCGGGCCGGAGCCTGTGCTGAAGTGGCTGACAGACAAGTTCGATTCAATGGTGGCAGGGCTTGGACGGAAAAAGAGCGATGTTATCGCTGTCGGCATCGGGCTTCCCGGGCCGGTGGAGCACTCCTCCGGCAAACCGTCACAGCCGCCGATCATGCCCGGTTGGAACGGTTTCGACGTTCCCCGCTTCGTGCAGCGTAGCTATGACGTTGCGGTCCTGGTGGACAACGACGTCAACATCATGGCGCTAGGCGAGCGAGCCGTCTCCTGGCCGGAGACCGACAACATGATCTTTCTCAAGGTGGCGACAGGCATTGGCTCGGGAATCATTAGCAGCGGGCAACTGCAGCGCGGCGCGGATGGTTCCGCGGGCGACGTCGGGCACATAGCCATTGGTAGGGCAGCCGGTATCGCCTGCCGCTGTGGCAACGTCGGGTGCTTGGAAGCCATTGCGGGGCGACCCGCCATCGCTGCGGCGCTGAGAGCAGAAGGCCTCAACCTGGAGCAAGACGGTGACGTGATTGCCCTGGTCCGGAAGGGAAATCTCCGTGCCACCCAGATCGTGCGCCAGGCGGGGAGGGATATCGGCGAAGTCCTTAACATGTGCGTTAGCGTCCTTAACCCTTCGGTCATCGTCATCGGCGGGTCAATGGCTGAAGTCAGTGAACAGCTCATCGCGGGGATGCGAGAAGTGGTCTACTCACGCTCCACCCCTTTGGCAACGCAGCACTTGTCCATCGTTCAGGCACGGACGGGAGCCGACGCGGGCGTTGTCGGCGCAGGAATCATGGCCATTGACTACGTTCTGGCACCGGAGAACCTGGCGGTATTAACCGCAGCCTAGGAAACCGGTCCCGCCGTCATGTTCCGCTGGTCACGGCGCCGCGTGATAGCAATAACAGGTGAACACCCCCACCCCTGAACCCGAGGTGACCGGCCCGACCGGCCCAGGCGCGGCCCAGCCCAAGCGTGCAAGCGTTCCCGCGAGGGTGCCGTGCGGCTGGGTCCTGCTGGCCGCGATCGGGCTGATCGCACTGAACATGCGCGGCCCGTTCGTGGCCGTGGCCCCGGTGGTCGGCGCGATGCAGCGGGACCTCGGGTTCACCCCCGTGGAGCTGGGCTACCTCACCGGAATCCCCGTGCTGTGCTTCGCCCTGGTGGCGCCGCTCGCGTCCCTGGCCGGCCGCAGACTGGGGGCCGAAGTCGCCATCACGCTCACCCTGCTCGGAGTGTTCCTGGGCGTGATAGTGCGCTCGGCGGGCAGCGGCGCCCTCGTCATCGCCGGCACGGTGATCCTCGGCGTCGCCATCACGGTTGGAAACATCACCGTCCCGCTGATCATCCGGCGTGACTTCGCCCCGGCACGGCAGGGCACGGCCATGGGCATTTACACCGCGGCGCTAAACATCGGCTCCTTCGTGACCTCGATAGTGACGGCGCCGCTGGCCGAGCTGCTCGGCTGGCGCCTGGCCCTCGCCTCGTGCGGGGTCTTCGCGCTCGCGGCGGCCGTGGCCTGGGTGCTGGCCTTCGGCCGGCGGGCCTTCATCCCCGAAGCCGTCCCCGGTTCCGACCCGGCGCGCCCGGCCGGCAAGACGGCGTCGCGGTGGATCACTGTCGGCCTGACCGCCGGGTTCGCCGGCCAGGCGTTCTCCTACTACGGGGTGACCGCCTGGCTGCCCACCCTCCTCGCCGACGAGCTGGGCATGGCGCCGTCGGCGGCCGGCGCGGGGTCCTCGCTCTTCCAGATCCTCGCCATAGCAGGCGGGCTGGGGGTTCCGTTCGCGGCCCGCTTTGCCAGCACGACGACGGTCGGCCTGACCCTGGGACTGTTGTGGCTGGCCGTGCCTGTGGGCCTGCTGCTGGCCCCGGAGCTGTGGTGGCTGTGGTGCTCCTTCGGGGGCATCGCCCAGGGCGGTGGCATCACCTTGATCTTCATCGCCATTATCCAGCTGGCGCGGGACCAGGCCTCGGCAGGCCGGATGTCCGCCGTCGTCCAGGGGACGGGGTACTGCTTCGGGGCTGTGGCACCGACCCTGCTGGGCTACGTGCATGGGGTCTCCGGTTCCTGGACCGGGCCGCTGCTGATGATCCTGGGCTCGGTGGCGGTGTTCATTCTCGGCACCGCGCTGTCCGTGCGCCACGTTCCGAAGCGCTGACCGGCACTGACCGGCGGGCACTGGCCGGCGCCCGGCCAGCGCGCCGCGGCCAGCGTTGAGGCCCATGTCCGGAAGGAACATGGGCCTCAATTCTCGACGCCGTTGTCGATTCCCTCGTGAAGGGTCTTCCGTTGCTGGGCTGCCGCCCGGATCTCGGGGTGCCTGTTGCGAAGGGCGTGGCAGCCCAGCCGACGGAAAGCGGTGCGGGTCGGCGTCAGGCCGGAACGAGCGCGGGATCCTCGCTGGTGACGTCGCCGCCGTCGCGCGCTTCATGCAGGAACCGGGCGTAGGCGGGGAGAGTCAGGAAGGCGGGGAACTCCGGGCTGAGGGTGACTTCCTCGAAGATGTCCCGCGCGTCGGCGAAACGGTCGGCCTCGAAGCGTTCCAGCTTGGCGAATTCCTCGTCCAGCATGTCCTCCACCCCCTCGCGGGTGATGACGTCGCCCGTGTCGGTGATGGCCCGGGAGAAGATCCACTGCCACAGCTGGGAGCGGGAGATCTCCGCGGTGGCGGCGTCCTCCATCAGGTTGTGGATGGCCACCGCGCCGTTGCCGCGCAGCCAGGACTCGATGTAGCGGATGCCGACCTCGATGTTGTTCCGGATGCCCTGCTCGGTGATGGTGCCGGTGGTGGAGGCGAGGTCGAGCAGCGCGCGGTCGTCCGGGGTGACGTCCTCGCGGAGACGGTCCAGCTGGTTCGGACGGTCCCCGAGCACGCGGTCGAACACCTCGCGGCAGACCGGGACGAGGTCAGGGTGCGCCACCCAGGAGCCGTCGAAGCCGTCGCCGGCCTCGCGGGTCTTGTCGGCGCGGACCTTCTCGAAGGCGATCGCGTTGGCTTCCTGATCCTTGCGGTTGGGAACGGCGGCGGCCATCCCGCCGATCGCCATGGCGCCGCGCTTGTGGCAGGCCCGGACCAGCTGTTCGGTGTAGGCCCGCATGAATGGCTGCGTCATGGTGACCTGGCCGCGGTCCGGCAGGACGAACCGGGGGCCGCGGGTACGGAAGTTCTTGATGAGCGAGAAGATGTAGTCCCAGCGGCCGGCGTTCAGGCCGGCGGCGTGGTCGCGCAGCTCGAAGAGGATCTCTTCCATCTCGAACGCGGCCGTGATGGTCTCGATCAGCACCGTGGCGCGGATGGTGCCCTGCGGGA